>NZ_JANPCM010000357.1:0-2447 GCF_031430955.1 Ferruginibacter sp. | reverse complement strand
ACAAACTCATTTTTTCTCTTAACTGGGCTTCGCTGTTTATCATTTCTTCCAGCCAAAGGATGTTTAAATTTTTCAGATCGTCACGGGATTGCTCTCTTCTTCTTTTTTGCTGTTCCCTTTTTGTTTCCGGATTTTGCATTTTGGCTACATCCATTATACCCTTGTATAAACCATCTGCCAGGTTTTGCGCCACTTCAATTTTATCAGGCTTTTTAGCCGAAGTTTTCTCCAGTAATTTCCATAAATCTTTAGAAGATACGGTATCAAGTGCTGCAGCATTTTCGGCCATGGGCCCAAAACCTGCACGCCATAATAAATGTTGATTTTTTAAACGGTTGGATACTGCCATAAAATATTGTAAGGTTTATGTGCTTAATAAGTAACGATGCATGGACTCATCTAATTATTAAAGGTTTAAAATTTTATGATTAAATTTTGTTAACACTGCTTTTATTTTTCTTTAGCGTAAGCCGAAGGTGTTTTATAAGCAAGTTAAGTTTATTAAACGCTGTTGTGCCTTTCAAATTGTTTTTATTACCTTGGCAAATAATAATTGCTGTATGACGATAAAAGTATTTAAATATTTATCTCCCATAATTGTGTATGTACTTGCCTGGCTGGCATTTACACAAAACGGATGGTTTACCTGGAGCCCCATGATTTATGCCTGGGTTTTATTACCCCTTGCCGAACTTTTTATAAAGCCCAATGAAAAAAATATGAACGCTGCCGAAGAAGAGCTGGCAAAAAATAACCGGCTTTACGATTACATGCTTTACCTGATTGTGGTTTTACAGTTTATTGCTTTGTATAAGTTTTTATCAGTGATAAATGAATCTGGTTTAAATGGATGGGAAATTACCGGCCGTGTTTTTAGTATGGGTTTACTCTGCGGCACATTTGGCATTAATGTTGGGCATGAGCTGGGCCACAGAATAAATAAATTGGAGCAAACGCTTGCTAAAGTTTTACTGATGACGTCGCTGTACATGCATTTTTTTATTGAGCATAATAAAGGCCATCATAAAAATGTAGCTACCCCGCAAGACCCCAGCAGTGCCCGTTTAAACGAACCTCTCTATACTTTTTATTTAAGAACAATTGTTTTCTCTTATTTATCTGCATGGAAAATCAGCAATGACGAAATGAGAAAAAAAGGTTTATCAATCCTCAATATAAAAAACGAGATGCTGCAGGCACATCTCATTCAAATAATTTTTTTTGGGGTAATATTTTGGATTTTTGGAAGCACTGCTGCACTTTATTTTTTATGTGCTGCCGCAATTGGTATTGCACTTTTAGAAACCGTAAATTATATTGAGCATTACGGCCTGCAGCGTAAAGAAACTGCCGCAGGAAAATACGAAAGAGCTATGCCGCAACATAGCTGGAACAGCAATCATATTTTTGGAAGATTAATGTTGTTTGAGTTAAGCCGCCACAGCGATCATCATTATTTAGCAAGCAGAAAATATCAAATATTACAGCATCATAATAATGCGCCGCAATTACCTACGGGCTATCCCGGCAGTATGATTTTAGCATTGCTGCCACCTGCATGGTTTTATGTAATGAACCGAAAAATAAAACAATTAGAAAACAGCAGCGGTTAAATTATCTCTTGGCATTTGCCTTTACATAAGCCAGCACATTTTCTTTTTCAGTTTCTGTTAACTGAGCTTTTGTTGCCATTACCTGCATAATGCTTATCCATCTGTCGGCAGTATAATCTGAAGTAACTTTTAAACCATGGCACTTGCCGCATTTTACATTAAATGTAGCCTGACCAAGCATTTCAGGCGATGATGTACCCGATCTGTCCGTTGGAGTTCTTGTTCCCTCTGGCGTAGATGGAACTGATGGTATAGCAGCAGGAGAAGCTGGTGTTGATGATGACGATGGCGTAACTGGCGTATTACCAACTGGTACACTGTTACCTAATTTTGGAGACATTTCGGGTGCAGCAACTGCAGACCCGGAATTAGAAGACACAGGAGCTGATGACGCTTGAGGCGATATTTTTTTTGCACAACCCCAAACAAATATTGTTACTGTAATAATGGTAAATATTCTTTTCATAATTATTTTTTAAGGAATTATAAATATAAGCGGTTTAAATAAAAGTGTTGCCGAAACCGCTGCATTTTTTGTTAATGAATAGTTGTGGCGCCAAAATAACTATGCAGCACTTCGGGTAATTTTATTTCGTTTTCTGTTTGATTATTTTCTAATAAACAAGCCATAATACGTGGCAATGCTAAAGAAGACCCGTTTAAAGAATGTACCAATTGTGTTTTATTATTTTCATCTTTAAAACGAATTTTCATCCGGTTGGTTTGAAAAGTTTCGAAGTTACTTACCGAACTTACTTCCAGCCATTTTTGTTGTGCCGCACTGTACACTTCAAAATCGTAAGTGAGTGCACTGGCAAAACTCATATCGCCACC
>NZ_JANPCM010000356.1:0-4000 GCF_031430955.1 Ferruginibacter sp. | reverse complement strand
ACAAATGAAGCGATAAGGGATTGGATCAACAATGCAAATGATACCTATTATATTATTGGATCGGTAGTAGGGCCGCATCCTTATCCGGATATGGTAGCAAGGTTTCAAAGTGTGATAAGTGAAGAAATAAAAAAACAATTGTTAGAAAAAACAGGCAGCGAAAATCCAAATTATGTAGTAGCGTGTGTGGGTGGTGGTAGTAATGCGGCTGGTGCATTCTATCATTTTTTAGATGCTGCTGATGTAAAATTAATTGCGGTGGAAGCAGCAGGTTGTGGTATCAACAGCGGTATGAGTGCAGCCACTACACAATTAGGTACGCCAGGTATTTTACATGGCAGTAAAAGTTTATTAATGCAAACTGCAGATGGCCAGGTGGTAGAGCCACACAGTATTTCAGCCGGATTAGATTACCCGGGCATTGGCCCATTACATGCACACTTGTACGAGAGTGGCCGTGGAATTTTTATGAGTGCAACGGATGAAGAAGCTTTATCATCAGCTTTTGAATTGAGTAAATTGGAAGGCATTATTCCTGCACTGGAAACTGCCCATGCTTTATTTATTTTAAATAAAATGGAATTTAAAAAAGATGATGTGGTAGTGGTTTGTTTGAGTGGGAGGGGAGATAAGGATTTGGATACGTATATGAAATATATTTGACCTCACCCCAGCCCTCTCTTTGAAGAGAGGTGGCACGACTCTGATACTTTAAAGTGTTTTTATTTTTATAACTGCGGTAATTTTATTTTTTACGTGCTACTTGTATGAATGAGTATAACGATAAGCTTCATGGCAATTCAAGGCCATCAACATACGAGAACGCAAGAGACTTGCGCAAAGTGCAAACAAAAGCAGAAGGGAAATTGTGGGAGGCTTTAAGGAATGGTAAAGTGGATGATTTAAAATTCAGGAGGCAACATGCATTTGATAATTATATTTTAGATTTTTATTGCCATAAAATAAAACTGGCGATTGAAGTTGATGGAGCAGTACACAATGGTCCGGAAGTTACAGCATATGATAAAGTAAGGACAAAAAATTTGAATGATATTGGTATTACTGTTTTAAGATTTACCAATGATGAGGTAGAGAAAAACATAAGAAGTGTAATTTAAAAAATAAAAGATTGGGTAAAAGAAAATAATTTTGAAAATATGTAACCCCAATCTTCAAAAAAATAAAAGAAATAACAACCTCACCCCCAGCCCCTCTCCTCCAGGAGAGGGACTGGGGGTGAGGTAAAACCACAAACATGAAATACATCCTGATTTTAAGTACTATCCTCCTCTCTTCCTGCAGCAACGCCTTCATCAACCACAAACTAAAAGCAGAAAAAATTGGTGCCTGCAGTAATGAAGTAACACCCATTAAAATGATCTCCAACATTAATGGGGAGCGGTACGAATTTGAATATTGTCTGGAGGAAGGCTTTGATGAAAAAAATTATACGGTAGAAAGAAAGGGGGACAGTTTGATGGTGAATTTTCCGGCATCAACAAAACAAACGGCTTTGTATAAAATAATTATAGATATTGATGCTAAACCTGCTTACCGTATTATTTCGTTAGGTGGAAGAACGCTGAATATAAGACCGGCGGAAAGATTATAAAATGGACAACACAATTGCAATCATATCTTTTACTGAGGCACTGGCGCATCATTTTACAGCCCTCAACAAAGCATGGCTTCAAAAATATTTTGAGGTAGAACCTGTTGATGAAAAAATGTTAGCCAATCCTAAACAATATTTTATAGACAAAGGCGGCTTTATATTTTTTGTAATGTATAACAACGAAGTGGCCGGTACTTTTGCATTATTAAAAGTAAGTGATACCGTTTTTGAATTATCAAAAATGGCGGTGAATGAAAAATTCTTGGGAAAAAATATTGGCAATGCGATGATGGAATTTTGTTTGCAGGAGGCAAAAAGATTGCAACTGCATAAAGTAATTTTATATTCCAATACATTACTCGGCCCAGCCATTCATCTGTACAGAAAATATGGTTTTACAGAAGTTCCGGATTTTAAATCGGAGTATAAAAGAGCTAACATAAAAATGGAAATTGACATTGTATGAACAGATTAGATAAATTATTTGCAGCAAAAAAACAAAATGTATTAAACCTGTATTGCACTGCTGGCTATCCGCAATTAAATTCCACTATTGAAGTAATTACAGCTTTACAAAATAATGGCGCTGATATT
This sequence comes from Ferruginibacter sp., assembly GCF_031430955.1. Taxonomy (GTDB): domain Bacteria; phylum Bacteroidota; class Bacteroidia; order Chitinophagales; family Chitinophagaceae; genus Ferruginibacter. The sequence goes on along the minus strand of NZ_JANPCM010000356.1, from coordinate 1,791 downwards.
ATTGAAATCGGTATGCCCTACAGCGATCCTCTTGCCGATGGGGAAGTGATACAGCAAAGCAGCGCCGTGGCATTACAAAATGGCATGACGATAGAAGTTCTTTTTAATCAGTTACGTAATCTTCGCAACACTCCGCCAGCTGGCGGAAATGGGGGCATTCCAATTATTTTAATGGGTTACATGAATCCCATTTTGCAATTTGGCATAGAAAAATTTTGTGCTGCTGCAAAAGAAACAGGAGTAGATGGCATTATATTGCCTGATTTACCCATGTACGAATTTGAAACCCTGTACAAACCTTTGTTTGAAAAAAATGATTTGAAATTTATTTTTTTAGTAACGCCGGAAACAAGTGAAGAAAGAATAAAAAAAATTGATGCACTCTGCAGCGGATTTATTTATGCCGTTTCATCCTCTTCCACCACAGGTAAAAATAAAGCCATTGAAGGGCAGGAAGAGTATTTTAAAAAATTGCAACACATGAATTTAAAAAATCCTGTGTTGGTAGGTTTTGGTATAAAAGACAAAGCCACTTTTACAGCAGCCTGCAAATATACCAATGGCGCTATCATTGGTACTGCTTACATTAAAGCATTAGAAAATACCGGCAATATCAGCCAAACCACTAAAGAATTCATAAATAGTATTATTGGTTAATTCATTTTGCAAAAAAGCAATTAAATTGCAGGTTCAAATAAAAAATATGAAGCGGATTTTTCTTTTAGTATTCCTGTTACCGGCTTTTGCACTTGCACAAAAAAAACAAAAAGCTGCAGCAAAGACAAAAGTTACTGTAAAACCAAAGACTTTTGCAGTAACAAAAGCAACCGATGAATTTATTATCACAGGAGAAATTAAAGGTTTTGCCGATGGTACCAGTGTCTCGCTTTTAAACGGACAAACCGGAGCGCCTGAATCTGAAACAATAATCAGCAAAGAAAAATTTACTTTAAAAGGAAAAGCAACTACTCCCGATTTTAAAATATTGCTGTTTAATAAACAGCAACCTTACACCACCATTTTTTTAGATAACAGCACAGTTAAAGTTTCCGGTAAAAAAGAAAGTCTCGATAAACTTTCCGTAACGGGGTCACCTTCGCATAATGATTTTAATGCCTTCAATAAAATATTAGAGCCTTATCAAAATGTATTTGCACAAAACTCCGTGTACGATTCTGCATCGTTTACAAAAGCCGCAGAGTTAAGCAGCGATTTTGCAGCTAAACATCCCAGTTCATTTATAACACCATTAGCCATTATCCGTTACAATCAAATAGCCGATGATATTAATAAAACAGAATCGCTGTATAATTTTTTAACGGCTGAAGTAAAAAATACTCCGATGGCAAATTATTTGTCGCAGGTAATTACTGATGCTAAAAGAAATGCCATTGGCACATTACTGCCCGATTTTACACAGGCCGATACGGCAGGCATCCCTGTTAGCTTATCATCTTTCCGTGGCAAATATGTATTGATCGATTTTTGGGCAAGCTGGTGTGGCCCCTGCCGCCAGGAAAACCCTAATGTGGTTGCGGCATTTAATAAATATAAAAATAGAAACTTTACCATCTTAGGTGTATCGTTAGACAGGCCAGGTAAAAAACAAGACTGGTTAAATGCCATTAAAAATGATAACCTTACTTGGACGCATGTAAGCGATTTACAATTTTGGCAAAATGCAGTGGCGCAGCAATTTCAAATTTTCAGTATCCCACAAAATTATTTAATTGACCCCGAAGGAAAAATTGTAGGTAAAAATTTAAGGGGCGAAGCATTGGAGAGAAAACT
>NZ_JANPCM010000355.1:0-2037 GCF_031430955.1 Ferruginibacter sp. | reverse complement strand
CTTTCCTTCCGTTGGAGGAGCTATCATTCTGCTGCATCCCAAAAAAGGACGACTGATAGTAAGGCCCGGAGCAAAAGATAAAACAGGAAATTTGTTCGTGATACTCCTGAAAGATTACCTGCAATTGCACGAAGAATGGATAAAGCTCAGTGCTGTTAATGGTTAGGCCATAAATTTTCCCTGGCAGGTAAGTTTTTCACAAAGATATCTTAGCTGATAGATCTGTACTACCGTTAGCCATTTTTTAAATTAATAAACAAATAATTTGATGACACTATTTAAGAAAATAACCATCATTATTTCGCCATATTTCTAATCAGTTTAAAATTCTATTCACTTTTTTCTCAATGCCTTGCAACTAAAATTGACGCCATTGTTTTAAGAGAGTTTAAAGATAATAATGGACCTGGCGGAGTGTCTATGGTAGCAAAAAATGGAAAAGTGGTTTATCAAAAAGCTTTCGGCAAAGCCAATATTTTGCCTTTGTTGGTGTTCCACACCAATCTCCCCTCGCTTCCTTCGCCGTTGTTGCGTCTTATTGACCAACAACAAGTAGCACCTGAATACTTTTACCGAAAAAAGCATTTCTTCTTCGCAACCATCGTTTGCTGCAATGCATCGTTCGTTAAAAAGAAGCAACAGCGGCGGGGATTACAGGAAATCTAAAATAGGCAAATGCTTTTCGTTAAGATTCTTTTGTTCGAGCATAATGCTGTGAAAACTCCCCTGGAACAATACTCTACACACCTTTTCACTTTTTGGATAATTTGCTTAGTTTTGTTTAAAATGTACAATGATGAAACAAAACGGAAACTTGAAAATATCATTCGAGGAAGCCTCATTGAGAGGATTCCGGATCATTGCACAGCAGTCCGCAACCTCTTATGTACAAGCTTTAGCACAAGTACAACGGTTAAAAGAGACTTCGAAAGTTAACCCCTCATTAAAAAAGAACAGGAGTCAGGCTTAAGAAACTACGCCACCAGTAACCAGCTTTGGGTTACGCATTTACCAGCACAATATTTAACAAGGGGGAGTGAAGCACAGGTTTACCTGGATATTGACAGTAAGCATGTAGTAAAGATCAATGATGCCATTTATTATGCAACATGGCTGGAGTATTTAAACAGCTTGTTATTGCATAATCTTATTTTTAAAGATACTGCTTACACATTTTTAGGGTTTATTGATTTAGATAATGTGCTGCATGCTGTTGTAAGGCAGCCATTTATTATTGCAGATGGTCAGGCTGCGTTGGAAGATATTCGTGCTTTCCTGGAGTATAATGGATTTGAAAATACAAGGCGGCATGACTATTTTAATAAAACCTACGGACTAATCCTGGAAGATATGCATGATGAAAATGTTATTTTAAAATTCGAAAAATTATTTTTTATTGATACTGTATTTTATACAGTTGCAGAAGAATAAAAATTTCCTTCATCCTTGTTGTTATGCAGCGTTAACAATTTGTAAAGCGTACCAACAACGCAGCCCGAAGCCCACCCTCTAATAATTATAATAATATTAAAACTGTGTGTCCTTAAATTTGCTGCAGCTTTCGTTACTCACCTTGTTGGTACGCCATAGCTGCATTGGCCTGGCTGCATACCAACAATGTCAGAATTATTCGCCGCCGTGGGTAATCCCAATCGCCGACGCTTGATTTTCAACCAGCGGCGTACGCTTCAATTACACTTAACGGGCACTGGCAACCCGAAGCCCACCTTTATTCTGTTGTCAAGATTCCTGTCTCCTTTTTGCCATCAGCCACCGGTACTAAATCAATAGTTGTTCTAAAATTCACAAAGCCGCCTAAACCATCGCATTTAAAAAAATATTCTTTTCCAAACTTAACTTTTACGGGAGTATCGGTATTGCCTTTTTTATCTGCTGCTACAGTAAAGTTGCCTTCTTTAAATACTTTTATGGTAATATAATTGTTAGCTTTTAAATTATGCACCAGGCTGTCATTTACATAAATAGGTATCTTTTTTACCGACTTCATTATTAGCGGAACAAAGCTTCTGTAAAAAT
>NZ_JANPCM010000354.1:0-1539 GCF_031430955.1 Ferruginibacter sp. | reverse complement strand
GCTTGCGCATACGGTCCATTTCAATTACTTCTACATTGCCAGTGAAAACTGTTGGGGGTTGATATACGGGTTGATCGTTTCTGGTTGTTCGTTGTTCGTTGTTGGTTGTTATCAATTGTGCCGTAGGCTGAACATTTGCAGCTTGCGGTTTGTAGCCTGTACCTGATGCTTTTCCTTCTACGAAGGCTAAAATATCTTTCTTGCTTACCCTGCCGTCCTGCCCGGTGCCGGGTATATTTTCCAGCTCGGCCATACTAATGCCTTCCTGCTGTGCAATGTTTAATACAAGCGGGGAGTAAAAGCGTATTTTGGTAGTTTGTGGTTGGTTGTTTGTGGTTTGTGGTTGGTAGGGAATTTCTTCCACCACTTTAGCTTCTTCGTACTGCGGCTGTGGTGCAGGTGCTGCAGGCTGGTTATTTGAAACGGCGGCATTGGCGCCCACACGTATTTTTGCAATTACGGTACCAATGGGTACCACATCATTTTCATTAAATAAAACGCTTTCAATTACACCTTCGGCTGTAGAGGGTACTTCACTATCCACTTTATCGGTGGCAATGTCTAAAACAGTTTCGTCCTGCTTAACAGTGTCGCCGGGTTTTTTGTGCCACTTTAAAATGGTGGCTTCCATAATGCTTTCGCCAAGCTTTGGCATAACTAAATCTACTACACTCATAAAATAGTTTGTGTGTTAACAATCGTTGTACTGGCAAGGCAAAAGTAAGTAAAAAACGATAAGTTGTCAGGGGAAGTATTTGTAAATATCTTTTCGGTGATCGATGGCGGCAAACTCAAAACTGTCCTTATTAAAATAAATCCCAATTCTGTAATCACCGGTTCTTATTCTGTAATAATTATTGTGCCCTTTTAGTTTTTTTAAATTCTTAATTTCTGATAATGTTTGTGCTTTTTCTGCTTCATCAATTATAAGTATAATCTCTTTTGCAAGTACAGGGTTGTTTAATTTAGACACCTGTTTTAAAAACTTTTTTGTAAATGCAAGGTTCATTTTTTAAGGGCTTTTAAAACCTTTTCTTTTGAAGTGTATCCCGATTTTAAACCTCCCTTAATACTTTGTGCAAGAAACAGATCTTCAATATCGGCTGCCGAAATTCTTTTAGAGCGTAAGCCCATTTCTTCACTAAGCTTTAGCAAGAGGGCAGTTTTCTTTTTGGATTTTGTTTCTACAACTATAGCTTCCATAATGTCAAATTTTATCAAATTTAATCAATTCTCCATAATAAACTGCCGCAATAAATTTAATGCTGTAACTGTAGTTAACTGTATATTTCTTGCCCTGTCGAAACGAAAAAAAACTTTTTGTGCTTCAATTTTTTCTTTGCTGCCCACAGCTATCCATGCAGTGCCCACAGGTTTTTCGGGCAGGCCGCCACCAGGGCCCATAATGCCGCTTACTGCAATTACATAATTGGATTTAATATTTTGCAAAGCGCCTTTGGCCATTTCGGTTACCACTTCTTCACTCACAGCACCTTTGGTTAATAAAGTTTGATGATTAACATTTAACAGATCTTCTTT
>NZ_JANPCM010000353.1:0-10577 GCF_031430955.1 Ferruginibacter sp. | reverse complement strand
TCTTTAGCCAGCAGTGATGCAGATGGTACCATTACCAGTTATACCATAAATAGTGTTCCGCCAACTTCGCAAGGCGTAATAAGTATTCCCTGCCCTCCAACACCAGCAGGAGCAACCTGTACAGGAGGTTTTGCAGATTTAACGGCAGCAGTACTTACCGCTAATCCAGGAGGCATAGTATTAACACCTGCACAGGCTGCAGCTTTAAGATTAGACCCTGCACCAGGTTTCAATGGCAATGTTACCTTTAATTATTCTGCTTACGACAATACCGGAAATTTAAGTAACACAGCTGCTTATACATTACCAGTGGGCAGCCCGGCAGCACTTCCTGTTTCTCTAATAAGTTTTTCAGGACAAAGAAACGGTAATGATATTATTGCAGTGTGGAAAACAGAAAATGAAATTAATGCAGACCATTTTGAAGTAGAATACAGTACCGATGGTATTAACTTTAACAATGGCGGATTGGTAAATGCTAACAACGGTGCTGTAAATAACTACCAATTTACTTTAAAGAATTATACACAACCGCTGTACTATATCCGCTTAAAATCAATTGACAAAAACAACCAGTTTAAATACAGTGGCATTGTCAGGATAAGATTTAGCGATAAACTTGTAAAAGCTGTTGCAGTAATGCCCAACCCTGTTACTGATAAAATGAATATCAGGATAAGTTCAGATGTGGCTACAAACTCAGATTTGAAAGTAATCAATAATTTAGGGCAGGTAGTTTACAGCCAAAAAGAAAAGTTGATTAAAGGAGATAATCTTTTCTCAATAACCAATATTCAAAATTTGGCTAAAGGAATTTATACTTTACAGGTAGTAATTGATAATGAAGTATTATCAGTAAAAGTTTTTAAATATTAAATTTAATTTTTTTTCAAAAATGCCCTTAAAAGAAATATAAGGCATTTTTTATTTTGAATTCTTTAAACCCAAATAATACCAATTAGACATTGAAATCATACTGTCAGCCTGAGCTTGTCGAAGGCGGGTTGACATTGCACCGGTTTCGACAAGCTCAACCTGACATTTTTTTAATCGGATAGATTCAATGTCTAATTGGTATAAATTATAGCTCTGCTGAAAGTAATTTTACTGCATTACAGTAATCACATTTATTAATCCACTCTTTTCAAACTCTTCTTTTGTAATTGTAAAAATACTTCCGTGCCGTATGCCTTTTGGCAAAGAAATTTTATCGGAAATATCAGTCCAAGTTTTTAAATCGGTGGATTGAATGGCGCCATATTTATGATCTCGGTATTTATCAAAATAAACTATCCAGGTGTTGCCTATTTTTAAAGTGGTGGGGCCTTCTGCCCAATAATTACCCGTAATTGCAGGGGAAGGATCAGAGAACCCTTTTTCTAAGTTTTTACTGGTGGCTATTTTAATATTTTTTTGCGGCGGCACCCTTGTTTCGTCTTTTAAAAACATTTTGTACTTTTTTCCATCCGGTACAATAGTGGCATCAATTACATTAAAGCCTTTATCGTACAGCAATTTTGTTTTACTAAACGTTTTAAAATCTTTGGTGGTTACATAATACATACGGTGATTGTAACCGTTTTCAATTGCAGTATCCATTTTATATTTACCGGCAATGGTGGTTGCCCAGTAAATCATATACTGCTTATTTTTTTTATCGTAAGTTATTTCGGGTGCCCAGCAATTTCTTGCACTGTCTTCCTGCTGCATAACCGGAATAAATTTTTGCTCACTCCAGTTAATTAAATCTTTACTGCTGGCATAACCAATACCTTTATCGTTCCAGCTCACCGTCCAAACCATGTGAAATAATCCATCAATTCCTTTTACAATACAAGGGTCTCTCATTAATTTATCTTTTGCAACAGTTGGTTTTAAAAAAGAACTGTCATTGTTCAATGCAACCCAATTATATCCATCGTTACTGCTAGCCAAATGCAATCCATCTTTCCCATTATTTTTAAAGTAAGAAAAAAGATAAATATTATTATCGCTTGACTGGCCAAAAACAAAAGCAGCAGTAAATACCAACGCTGCAAATGAAACAAATTTTTTATTCATAGTGTTATTACTATTTTATTTATTTACAATTTGCTTATACCTTATCATCGCTTCTGCAAAATAATAATCCGCATAAGTAAGTGGTACGTCAATTTCTGTTTTGTTGGGCATGTGCCCTACCCCATGCTTTAAAATAAAACCGCCATTACTGCCTGCTGCTGCTTTATATTTTTCACCCGATAATTTTTTTAAAATTAGTTGAGCAGTTTTAAAATATTCTTTTGATAATTTTTTATTTACGTATCCGCTCAGTTCAAGTAATGCTGATGCCATTATTGCAGCGGCGGAAGCATCACGTAATGCGCCGGGAATATCCGGTGCATTAAAATCCCAGTAAGCAATTTTATCCGAAGGGAAATCAGGATGCGATAAAATGAACTGAGCAATTTTATTAGCCTGGTCTAAATATTTTTTATCTTTTGTTTCTCTGTAAGTTTCAGTATAACCGTACAAACCCCAGGCTTGTCCCCTTGCCCATGCAGATTCATCTGCAAAACCCTGAGCAGTTTTTTTTTGTAGTACGGCACCAGTTGCAGCATTGTAATTTAATACATGATAAGAACTGTTATCGGCCCTGAAATGATTTTTCATTGTAGTATTGGCATGTGTTACAGCAATTCTATAAAAAGAAGAATCACCACTTACCTCTGTTGCCCAAAATAATAATTTAAGGTTCATCATATTGTCGATGATAACTAAATATTCGTTAGGCTTACCATTCCAGGATTTTATGCACCCAACTGTTGTATCAAAACGGGTGGATAATGATTTGGCGCTGTTCAATAATATTTCTTTGTACACTGATGATGGATTAATAAGATTGGCGTTGCCAAAACTGCAATACATCATAAAGCCTAAATCATGAGTGCCGGTATTAAACTGTTCTTTTTTTAAAACATTTAATATACGCATGGCTTCGTTATACAAAACTGTATCTTTTGTTTGCTGGTATAAATACAGTAAGGTTCCGGGATAAAAACCACTGCACCACCAACCGGAATTGCTAAACTCATATTTATCTGTAATGGGGAAATAAGTTTTAGGAAATTTATCAGCAGGTAAATTTTGCATAAGCACTTTATATTGTGCTGCTGCGTCGGTAAAATTTTTATTGATAATTTTCAATAAATCTTTATCCGACTTTTGATGATATTTATTTTGGGCATGAATATTTTTACAAGCGAAACATAAAATTAGAAATGTGATAATTATTCTCATAATTTTTTAATTTAAGCAGCAAGCAAATAAATGTACAGGATTATTTTTAGAATCATAACGGTATTGATTTTACACAATTTTTCCATTCACATTTTTTGAGGAAATAACAATTCGTATTCGATACAAGCCTGTATAAAAGGGCCAATAGCTTTTAAATCATCATCACGTTTGGGTTCGTTTACATAATAGCTGTAACTGCCATCACGGTAAGGTGTGCCACCTAAACCTGCACCGGCAACTGCCTGTAAATAATGTACACTGCCTGCTCCATCTACTCTTACAAATTTTTTAATAATGCCGCTGAAAGCTTTTGTAATGGCAGGTTTAAAGTTTATGCCAATATATTTTTTATTTACCGCCTTTGATAAGGCATATAAAAACATTGCAGACGAAGATGATTCCAAATAATTTAATTGCTGGTTTGCTTTATCAGTTACCTGCCACCACACGCCTTCTTTTGCATCCTGAAATTTTACTAAAGCAGTTGATAACCGATTCAGTATTGCAATTAATTCTGCCCTTCGCTTATAATTTGCAGGAAGATGATCCAGCACATCAACCAGTGCCATCATGTACCAACCCATTGCCCGGCTCCAAAATTCGGGTGATAAACCAGTTTTTGGATTTGCCCATTTTTGTAATTTACTTTCATCCCATCCATGATAAAGTAAACCAGTTATAGTATCCCGGCTGTATTTTTCCATCCACACAAATTGATTAATGATGTCATCAAACTTTTCTGTGTCGTTAAACATTACTGCATATTCAACAGCAAATGGTTGTGCCATATATAAACCATCTAACCACATTTGTGCAGGATATTTTAATTTATGCCAGTAGCCGCCAATTTTATTTCGTGGTTGCCACGCTAATTGTTTATACAATAACGTTGCCGCTGTTTTGTATTTTTCTTCTTTAGTATTTTTATACAAATGCAGTAACTGTCTTCCTGCAGGGATATTGTCAATATTATATTCTTCTACATTATAGGTTCTTATTTCTCCTTCAGTTGTAATGAAATGATCAATTATGTTTTTGGCGTATCCTGTATATTTATTATTGGATGTAAAGGTTGCTAATTTTTCAAAGCCCTGCAGCACCACTCCCATTTCGTAATTCCATACTGCCGGCCTGCTTAGTTGCGCCTGTTCGGCAGTTTGCCCGGCTGGTATTAATTTATCCTGCTCCAAATGGCTGGCATATTTTTTTACCACCATCGAATCTTTATAAGTTGCCATGATGGTTTCGGCAAGTTTGATGGCATAGTTGGTTTGAGCTGCAATTGATTGGATAAGGAAAATAATGACAGCAGAAATTATAATTAATTTTTTCATACACAAGTTTTATTTTAAAAATCATACCCAAATATCCCTCGCCATGAAGTTAAATAAAAATTGTTGCAGACTGTATAAAAAATAGCTGCATTAAAATAATGCTGTGGTATTATAAGTGCTTACGAAAAATGGGTTATTTTTTTAAAGAGAAGTAAAAAATGAAGATCAACATTCGCTTAAACTTATCGGTACATTTACTGCTAAGCCACCATCGGCAGTTTCTTTATACTTACTGTTCATGTCTAATGCGGTATCCCACATGGTTTTTATTACACCATCCAAACTTACTTTAGCATAATCGGGTGTGCTTTGCAGCGCAAGCTGGCTGGCAGTTATAGCTTTTATGGCACCCATAGTATTTCGTTCTATGCAGGGGATTTGCACCAAACCTCCAATAGGATCGCAGGTTAAACCCAAATGATGTTCCATTGCAATTTCGGCAGCCATTAAAGTTTGCCTTTGTGTGCCACCCATACATTCGGTAAGTGCGGCTGCAGCCATTGCACTGCTTACGCCAATCTCCGCCTGACAGCCACCCATGGCCGCAGATATAGTGGCACCTTTTTTAAATATGCTGCCTACTTCTGCAGCAGTTAATAAAAATTGAATTATTTTTTCATTACTGTTGCCATTACAAAATGCAACATAATATTGCAACACAGCAGGGATAACCCCTGCAGCACCGTTAGTAGGTGCAGTTACTACCCTGCCAAAGCTTGCATTCTCTTCATTTACGGCCAGTGCAAAACAACTCACCCAGTCTAAAATATATTTAAAATCGCTGCCGCCCTGTTGCATGGTTGCCAGCCAGCTGTTATAATCTTTATAAGTGCGGCCGTTCATTAATTTTTTATTCAATCCTGCTCCACGCCTTTTTACATTTAATCCTCCGGGCAACATGCCTTCGGTATGGCAGCCCCTGTAAATACATGCCGACATTACATTCCAAATGTTTAATAACCCCATTTTTGTTTCGGCCTCTGTTCTCCAGCTGCTTTCATTTTCTAAAACCACATCACTTACATTCAATCCCGTTTTCATGCACCAGTGCAATAATTCATCCGCTGTATTTATAGGAAAAGGAAGATTTACTTCATCGCTGGAATTGGAATCCTCTCCTTCTTTTTTTACAAAACCACCACCAACAGAATAATAAGTTTCTGCAAGCGTTTCACCGTTAATTAATTTTACTAAAAAAGTTAATGCATTAGGATGAAAAGGCAAACTCTCGCTGTATAAAAATTCAATATCTTCTGCAGGATCAAAATCAATTTCATGTTTACCGGCCAGCAATATTTTTTTCATTGCTTTTATGTCATCAATTTTTGCTGCTATATTATTTACATCAAATGTTACAGGATCATCGCCGCTTAAACCCAGTTGTACAGCAATATCAGTTCCATGACCAACGCCTGTTTTTGCCAACGAACCATACAACAATACTTCGATGCTCTTAACATCATTAAGCATATTTTTTTGCTGAAGTGAATTTGTAAAACGCTGTGCTGCCCGCCACGGGCCAAGTGTATGGCTGCTGGAAGGACCAATACCAATTTTAAACATATCAAATACCGAAATAGCTTCGTGGCTCACAGCATACTTTTATTAATTATTGAACGGCCACCAATTGAATAGCAAAAACTAAAATTGAATTTGCAGGGATAATAACCACCCCGTTTCTGTCTTTAATATCATTGCTGCCATATCCTAAACTTGGAGGAATATACAGCGATATGCTTCCGCCGCTTTTTATTAAGGGCAAGCCTTTTTGCCATCCTAAAATTAATCCGCCCAGTCTTTCACTGAAACCGGTTAAATTCTCATCAAACTTAAACCCATTAGTAAGTGTTCCTGTGTACTTTACTGTAATATTTGAACAAACGCCGGGATTAACAGAACCAGTACCGGCTGTAGTAATTTCATAAAATAAACCGCTGGAGTGCTGAATTGCTGCCGGGTGACTTGAGGTTACATAATTTTGTACAGCAGTAATTTCGGAAGCAGGTGCAACGGCAGCTATATCTGCGAAAGGACAAGTAGGTTCATTTGATTTTGTACAGGATACGAATAAAATGGCCAACGCACTAAAAACTAATAATTTCTTAATCATATTTTAATTTTAAAAGGTTAAAGGTAAGAGTTATTGAAAGCTTAAGACGCTGCATTAAGCATTTTTTTTTCTTTACTTTTTAATTCGTTGTACAGTTGTTCATTCATTTCCCATTTATAACTCATACGGAAGTAAGAAAAGAAAAGCACAATAATTATCACTGCAATAAAAGTGGTTATAATATCACCGGCAGATAATTTCATAAATTTTTCTGTCATGCCGGGTACAATAATGTCTGTTTGTTTATGTGCGGCAGTAGTAAACCACGACGGGAAGAAAATTTTTACTGCCCCCAAAAAAAGTAATACCGGCAGCCCAAACATAAATGCCATAGGCAGGCCAGCCAAAAATTTATGTTTAAAACTGCTTTCTTTTTGCCGTACCTGCTCCCATTGCAGGATAAATTTTTTATCTTTTTCACTAAGCATGGTGCAAAACTACGGCAATTGTATTTACAAGTTTGCTATATTGCAATTATCTTGTAGGTTTGTTATCATCAACTTTAAAACATGAAAATAGAACAACTGCTGGTGCAGCATTTTTACAATACCAAAACTGTTACTTTACAGGGTATTGGTACTTTTACACTTTCGCCAGATTTTATAATGCCGATGGATAGTGATAAAGATATTGTGCTGCCCGAAAATGCAGTGTCATTTAAGTATAATTCCCGTGCAACAGAAGATGAAAGTCTTATTGATTATATTGTACAGCAGACCCGTAAAATAAAACCTTTGGCAAGTGCCGATCTGGAATCGTACCTGATGCTGGGCAGCCAGTTTTTAAATATTGGCAAACCAATGAAAATAGAAGGCATTGGTGTTTTAGAAAAAAATCAATTAGGTGAATACCAGTTTTTGCAGGGACAGTTCATCAATACTAAAACCGAACAGGCAGAAATTAAATTAAAAGAAAAATCAAGAGAAGAGATTTCTTTTGGAAACGAAGCAAAGCCTGCAGCCAACAAAAAAACAATTGCTATTGTGGCAGCAATTGCGATTGTTGCGTTTATCAGTTTGGCAGCATGGTATTTTTTTACAAATAAAGAAGATGCTGTAACTGAAAGTGGAGTTGAGCAAACTTTACCCACTGTATCCTCTTTACAGGACACCTCAAAAATTGATACCAACAAAATAGCAGCACAACTAAACCCTGACAGTATTTTACCGGTAACTCCACAGGCAAATGGCTATACATTTAAAGTGGTAATAAAAAATTATCCTTCTTTGTTTCTTGCTCAAAAATCTTATAGCAGGCTTACCAGTTACGGATATAAATTGCTGCTGTACACTGCAGATTCTGTTATTTACAAAGTTGCAATGCCATTAACCAAACCGCTTGTTGATACAACCCGTGCCCGTGATTCTGTAAAGATTTTGTTTGGAGGCAAACCTTATATCGAAATAAAATAATCATTTGTATTTGCTGCAGCTTTAATGAAACATAAAATACAAATACCTTTTGCCATTATTTTTTGGATAATGGCTGTTACAGATGTATTTGGTATTGCTACGCATATACCGCTTTTACATTTTGTTGCAAAACCGCTGTTAATTCCAATACTGCTTTTACTTTTATACTTTTCAAAAAACACTGTTCTACATAAAAAATTAATAGTAACAGGTTTATTTTTTTCGTGGCTGGGAGATATTTTTTTATTGTTTGATACAAAGAATAACTTGTTTTTTATTTTTGGCTTAGTTTGTTTTTTATCCACCCATATTTTTTACATCATTTATTTTTTAAAGACCCCATCTTCAACGGTTTCTTTACTTAAAAAACAACCTTGGTTAGTTTTATTAGTAATAACCTATGGTGCAGTACTGGTATGGCTTTTATATCCGCATTTAGGCGATTTAAAAATTGCTGTAATAATTTACGCTGCAGTTATTTGTACGATGTTACTTTGCAGCCTGCATGTATTTTTAAAAGTAAATACTCCTGCTAATGTATTTTACCTGGTGGGTGCTGCATTTTTTGTACTCTCCGATTCTTTACTGGCAATAAATAAATTTTACCAGCCCTTTGCTTTTGCCGGCGTATATATTATGCTTACTTATTGCGCCGCACAATATTTTATTGTAAATGGTTTTATTAAACAATTGCCCAATGACTAAAGATGCATTACTTGCCGAACTTGCCAATAACACTTATGTAATGCTGAAGCCCTCGCCCATTGAAGGCATTGGTGTATTTGCAATACAGGATATTCCCAAAGGCTGCAGAGAAATGTTCAGCAAACCGGATATAAACGACAAATGGATAACGGTATCAAAAAAAGAAGTAGAAAATTTACCGGCTCATGCTCAATTTATTGCAGGTAATTACTGTTTGTATGATGAAGACAATTATTTTATCCCCGACCATGGGTTTAAAAAAATTGATGTTTCACTTTTTATAAATCATGCTGATACACCTAATATTATTTCTATTAATGATGGTGATTATTTTGAAGCAATAAGAGATATAAAAAATGGCGAAGAGTTAGTGATTGATTATGGAGAGATAGTTTGATGGGGAAAAAATATCTAATAAAAGAAAACGGGATTCATTTTGAATCCCGTTTTTAGTTTATTTTTTTTAAAGAATTATTGCGGTAATAAAACCCGGTCTATGATGTGATAAACGCCATTTACTGCATGTTTATCAAGCATATTTAAACTTCTTCTTGAAGTTGCAGGCGGGGCACTGTAAGCAGCACCTCCCGGAGGAAAAGTACCCAATCCGGTAAACTTAACACTATCCGCAACCGGACCAGTAAAAAAGGCTTGTGATAAAATACCCGGATGAACTGGAACGCCTCCATTAACCAATGTTTTAATAAAGGTTGGGGTGGTAGGAAAGTTTACTGAAAACACCCTGATATTAGGTACATATGATCCTGTAGGATTAGTTGCAAAAAAATGATAAGCCATTATACCCTTAACTGTTGCTACAGGTAAAAAGTTAAACCCAGCAGGGGTTGAAGACAAAGCAGTTGCCTGAGCAAGTGCAGTTGCAGGAAGCACACCCTGTGCAAGTAATCCAGCATAAAGTGCCCCAAATAAAATGGGTTGCATAGCTGCATCGTTAGGCGTTAGCACTGTCATATTAGTAACGCCATAATTTAGCAAAGAATCTAATCTTCCTAATCCAACAGAACCACTGTCAGCACGGGCAATTGCTGCCCTGAAATAAGATAAGGTAGCTTCGCCAGCAATAACTGTTTTTAATGTAGCAGATGGAGGAGCTACAATTGTAAACGTATGATGTATTATGCCATTGGCTGCAGCCTGGTCCACTCCTGTTACTGGAATATTATTAACATAAGAATATGGTGTGCCTCTTACCGGAAAAATATTCATCCTTACAAAAGGTTGTGTTGGATCCAGAATTATTTGCGATGGTAAAGGATAATTTGGAAAAGTTGTTGGAATGTTTCCAAAAGGAAATTTTTGTCCAACTGTATTGTACTGTATAATTGCCGCTGCACTTGCAGCAGGTAATGACCCGGCTATAAAACCAGAAACTACTGCGTCAGGTGCACCTGGAGGCACTAAACCACCAGAAGCAGCGGTAACAAAAAGCCTCATACCTGCATTATCAACAGCAAATATGGTATAGGTTTTTGTAAGATCATTTAATGTTGCCGTAAGGCCAGATCTTACAATCATTCTGCTGAATAAACTGTCGTTTGGATTAGCAGCAATTGTAGCAGCTACGCCAAGCCCTGTTGGGTAAGTTGGTGTTGGTAATGCAGCAAACTGTTCTAAATCTTTATTACACGATGTAAGAAAGAAAAGGCCGGATAAAAGCACTAAGTAAATTGTCCTTAGTTTATTATTTATTTTTTTCATTATAGTAAGTTTTATTTT
>NZ_JANPCM010000352.1:0-2885 GCF_031430955.1 Ferruginibacter sp. | reverse complement strand
CCACACCTGCACTCAATCCACCACCGCCAACAGGAATAAAAAGAAAATCGGCAGCCCCACCTATCCTCCCCAGGGGGGAGAGAAATGGAGAAGATTGAAGCGAAGATTGGTGAGAAATATTTTCTTCTTCATTTAACTGTTCTAAAATTTCAACACCAACTGTCCCCTGTCCTTCAATAATTTTATAATCATCAAAAGGAGGAATGAACACCATGTTATTTTCTTCCGTATATTTTTTTGCTGCTATAGCGCAATCATCAAATGTATCACCTACCAATTTTACAGTAACGTTATCTTCACCAAACATTTTTGTTTGACTAATTTTTTGATTGGGAGTAATCACCGGCATAAATACAACGCCTTTACAATTGAGTTTTTTACAACTGTACGCAAATCCCTGTGCATGATTACCTGCACTTGCACATACCACACCACGCTGTAATTGCTCTGCAGATAAACTGCTCATCATATTGTAAGCGCCACGTAATTTGTAAGAACGTACCACCTGCAAATCTTCTCTCTTTAAAAAAATATTACACTGGTATTTTTTTGATAAATTAAGATTAAATGAAAGTGGTGTTCTGTTCACTACGTTTTTTAAACGAAAAGCTGCAGCCGCAAAATCAAGACCCCCATCCCCTAAAGGAGAGTTATTCAACGTCTCTATTTTTCTTTGTTCGTTCATCTTAAATTTTCACTTTCAAATTTTGTACTTTTAAATTTTTTGATACCCTCCAAATAACTCCCCTTAGGGGATGGGGGTTATCGCTTTCATACTCGTCATCGCTTCTCTTAATTGTGTACCAATTTTTTCTACCGGGTGAGAACGTAATACTTTGTTTACTGCAATTAAAGTTTTATTATCCACGCCACCATCCTTACCTGTGTTGTAATTTTTACCAATTACATCAGTGTCTATCTTGTTCATAAAATCTGCCAGCAAGGGCTTACATGCATGATCAAACAAATAGCAACCATACTCTGCTGTATCAGAAATTACCCTGTTCATTTCAAATAATTTTTTGCGGGCAATGGTGTTTGCAATCAATGGTGTTTCATGCAATGATTCGTAATAGGCTGATTCTTCTTTAATGCCAGCTTCAACCATAGTTTCAAAAGCTAATTCCACACCAGCACGTATCATGGCTACAAATAATAAACAATTATCAAAATATTCCTGCTCAGCAATTTTCATTTCTCCTGCTGGTGTTTTTTCAAAAGCAGTTTCGCCAGTAGCGGCACGCCATGCTAATAAGTTTTTATCGTTGTTGGCCCAATCTATCATCATTGTTTTACTAAACTCTCCACTCATAATATCATCCTGGTGTTTTTGAAACAACGGACGCATAATGGTTTTTAATTCTTCTGATAATTCAAATGCTTTTATTTTAGCAGCGTTCGATAATCTGTCCATCATAGCGGTGATACCACCCTGCTTCAATGCTTCTGTAATTACTTCTACGCCATACTGCACTAACTTAGAGGCATAGCCTTTATCAATTCCTTTTTCTACCATTTTATTAAAGCAAAGTATTGAACCCGTTTGCAACAAACCACATAAAATAGTTTGTTCTCCCATTAAATCAGATTTTACTTCTGCAACAAATGAAGAACGCAATACACCTGCTTTGTGTCCGCCTGTTCCTGCTGCATAGGCTTTTGCCTGCTCCAATCCTTTTCCTTCGGGATCATTTTCCGGATGCACTGCAATTAATGTAGGTACACCAAAGCCACGTACATATTCAGCACGAACTTCCGAGCCCGGACATTTTGGCGCTACCATTATTACGGTAATGTCTTTTCTTATTTGCGTTCCTTCTTCTACAATATTAAAACCATGGGAGTAAGAAAGTGTAGCTCCCTTTTTCATCAATGGCATTACTGCAGCAACAACAGCGGTGTGTTGTTTATCTGGTGTAAGATTCAATACTAAATCAGCCGTTGGAATTAATTCTTCATACGTACCAACAGTAAAATTATTTTCAGTTGCATTTTTCCAAGATTGTCTTTTGGCATCAATGGCTTCTTTACGCAACGCATAAGAAACATCTAAACCAGAATCTCTTAAATTTAACCCTTGGTTTAAACCTTGTGCACCACAACCTATAATTACCAATTTTTTTCCTTTCAATGCATTTACGCCATTTGAAAATTCACTAATATCCATAAACTCACATACACCCAGTTGATTTAATTGTTCTCTTAATGGCAATGTGTTGAAATAATTTCCCATAATAATTGTTGCCCCCATCCCCTAAAGGGGTGACGAAGTTTGTTTTTAGATTATTTTTTTATTTTAAATTTCATTTTACTTCAATAACTATTACATTGAAAACACTTCTTCGTTCTGATTTAAAAATTCATTTTCTACTGCTTCTTCACCCGGCTCTTTATATTCAAACTCACTTAACTTTTTATGAAAGCCTTCACTGTTTTTTATGATCGCAATTCTTGCACTACGTACAAATTCGATCAATCCAAATGGTTCCAGTACTTTTATTAAATTATCGGTTTCTTCTCTTTGTCCGGATACTTCAAATACGGTATAATCTTTTCTTATTACAACCGCTTTTGCACCATGCTGACTTAATAATCTTTCTACCTTAACTTCTTCTGCAATAATTTCTGTAGGCACTTTGTATAAGGCTAATTCCTGCCAGATAATTTCATCGTTAGTATTATAATATACTTTTAAAACTTCTACCTGTTTTTCTATCTGCCGACAAACTTTACGCACTACTTCTTCCGACTCGTTTATAACAATCGTAAAGCGGTGTACGCTGTCAATTTCGCTGGGTGATGTATTCAAACTATCGATATTAATTTTTCTTCTTGAAAAAATTATAGCAATCCGGTTTAACAACCCAATTTGGTTTTCTGTATAA
>NZ_JANPCM010000351.1:0-5703 GCF_031430955.1 Ferruginibacter sp. | reverse complement strand
TAGCTTATAAAGAAAGAGGTGCCATATCAGAAAAAACAGGCGTTGTATTTTTTAACAATGTAAACGGCACTGTTACCAATGTTACCAATATAAAAAACATTGTAGCAAAAAACGAAATGATGGTAGTGAATGCAAATGCGTCTTTTTTAGGAGTAAGCAATGTGCAAACTACGTGGCGGTTGCCGTTAAATACTACTAATGGTGCATTCAATATAACGGGTACGGGGGGCAGCTATAATGCAACAGCATTAAACCCGGTGTCGGAACCATTGGGAATGGTAGCCATACAAAAAGGCAGGTTCAATAAATTAACTTTCGATTTAAGTGGTAACGATCTTATGGCAAAAGGCACTTCTACCCTGCTGTACGAAGACCTGAAACTTACCGTGCTTAAACCAGATTCGCCTGCAACCAAAAAGAAAGTATTATTAAGTTTTGTAGCTAATTTTTTAGTAATTAACAATAATCCGCAAAATGGAGAAGTTAGAAAAAATGATGTTACACAGGAAAGGGATATTACCAAATCGTTTTTTTACCTGGTATGGAAAAGTATTTTTGCGGCGGCTAAAAAAACTGCGACAGGAAAAAATACTGGTTTGAGATAAAAAAATTAATCAGCATAAAAATGAAGAAGTCAATTTACTTTAATAATTTTTTTTTATTGCTTTTAACTGTATGTGTTTGTATTCCGCAAAATGTAAAGGCGTATTCTGTTCTTACTCATGAAGCAATAGTAGATGCCAGTTGGGAAAAATCGCTTAAGCCATTGTTGTTAAAAAAATATCCGGGCATCAACGATTCTATTTTAAATATTGCACACTCTTATGCGTATGGTGGTGCCATTGCACCGGATATGGGTTACTTTCCTTTTGGCAGCCATTTATTTACCAACCTGGTGCATTATGTACGCAGCGGCGATTTTGTAGAGGCGCTGATTGATGAAGCACAAAATGTGAATGAATATGCATTTGCGTTGGGTTATTTAAGCCACTACATGGCCGACAGATATGGGCATTTAACAGGTACGAATATATGTGTGCCAATGTTGTATCCGAAAATAAAAGAAAAATTTGGCGATATTGTTACTTATGAAGATGATAAAATTTCCCACAAACGAACTGAATTTGCATTTGATGTACTGCAAACTGCAAAAGGCAATTATGCTTCCATTGCCTACAGGAATTTTATTGGCTTTAATGTATCACTGCCGGTGTTGGAAAAAGCATTCCGTAAAATTTATGGGCTTGATATTAATGATGTGTTTCGAAATATTTCCGTTTCGATTGAAACGTTCCGCTGGTCAGTAAAAAACTTATTTCCATTCATAACTAAACTTACCTGGTCTGTTAAAAAAAATGAAATTCTTAAAACACAACCTACCGCAACCAGCCGCAGTTTTAAATACAAAATGAGTAAGGCCAATTACAAACACGATTTTGGTGGCAGCCATAACCAACCGGGCTTTTTTACTAAAAGTATATCGTGGTTAATTTTTGTGTTACCAAAAGTGGGGCCGTTACGCCCATTAAAAATTAAAGCACTTGATGCCAATGCAGAAAAAATATTTATTAAAAGTTTTGATACTGTTTTATTACAATATAACGCCGCAATAAAAATTTTATCCAATGGAAAATTAAACCTTTCCAATATAGATTTTGATACCGGCAGCGATACCGCACCCGGAGAATATGATATGGCCGATGCAGCCTACAACAGCCTGTTATTACAATTGCATAAAAATAAATTTAAAGGGGTAGATAAAGATGCAAAGATGAATATCATTGATTTTTATAAAAATTCAAAAGCACCCACAACAAAAAAAGGTAAAAGAAAATGGATAAAAGTACTGACGGCATTAGAAGAACTTAAATTATACACAGTTATTTAAAAATAATAATTGTCATTTCAGAAAATATTAATGCCTGTTATTTCACCAGTAAGTAATTTTAATACATCTTTATTAAAAATTGATTACCGAATAACTGATCAGTGGAAAATAGTTTATTACAGGTTTTTAAAGATTATCCCCAGCTGGCTATTGTAATAAGTATCTGCATAAGCATACTTATTGCAGTTCTGGGTTTAATACCCAGTGTATTTATTACCGCAGCCAACATTTTATTTTTTGGATTCTGGAATGGTACACTCCTTTCTTTTTTAGGAGAAGCTATTGGCGCAGCTATTGCTTTTATATTGTACCGGAAAGGGTTTAAAAAAATTGCAGCAAATAAACTTCAACAATTTCAAAAAGTAAAAAAGCTTATTGATGCCGAGAATAAAGAAGCCTTTTACCTGGTATTCTCTTTACGGCTTATCCCTTTTGTTCCCTCGGGATTAATAACATTTGCGGCAGCAGTTGGTAAAGTATCTTTTATTATTTTTTGTATTGCCAGTTCGTTAGGCAAATTACCAGCGTTGCTTATGGAAGCATATGCGGTTTACGAAGTTACAAGTTTTGGGTGGCAGGGTAAATTGCTTTTAGCAGTATTGGCTGTGGGGTTATTATTTTGGATTATGAAGAAGAAAAAAAAATAATTGTACTGCAAAAATTTATTCAATACTTTCTATTAGATAATTATTACCGTTAATTGCCGCAGTATCACCTTCCTGCAAACCCATTAATTTTATACCTAATGGCGATTGAGGCGACAAAGCAATTATATGTACACCCTCAATTACTGCTTTGCCCAAAGCAATGCTTAAAAACAAATAACCCCGGTTGGTTTTAATCAGGCTGCCATGCACAACTATTTTTGGTGCTATTGAAGGATTTATTTTCTCCAGCGCATCTTTTTGTACAATCGCCTCCTTCATTTGCCCTCTTGTATTAGCCTGCTCAATCTGCAGCATTGCTAATGCAGTTTCATGCTTATCCCCGGCGGTGCTTTTAGTTTCGTTGCTGCCGCTTTCTTTTAAATCGTCCAGCACTTTTTGCAGTTGCTGTATTTTATCATTTATCTGTTGCAGGTAATGACGGTATATTTTTTGCTTTAATGTCATAAATAATTTAGCAACAAAAATAATCTTCGTAAACTAAACTTCATTGCAAAATAATAATTATCAGCAATAAAAAACAATTGAACCTACAGCTGAAAAATCATGTATATTACAGATACAACTCTTGAACTTTATGAAGAATTTCTACATCTTTTTAGTTATTTCATTTTGTAATTGCAATTATATGCCGCAAACTGATGTTACAGAAAATAAAATTGATACAACTCAACATATTATTACTGACAGTATTATTGCAAGAGCAAAAATTAAATTTACTGATTCCGCTGATACAGTACCCGTAATCAGTATAAATTTAATAACAGACAGTTTTCCTCAAACATTAATTGCCTACGCTAAAACTTTAATGGGCACCCCTTATAAATATGGTTCTGTAAATCCGGCCGAAGGTTTAGATTGTTCTGGTTTTATTACCACTGTATTTAATCATTTTAATATTAAAGTTCCCCGCTCATCAGTTGATTTTACAAACTATGGAATTACTGTAGATTCTGCTATTACAAAACCCGGCGACCTGATTTTGTTTACCGGAACCGACAGCCTTAGTACAATTGTTGGCCACATGGGCATTATTACTGCTACCAATGATGGCGTAATTAATTTTATTCATTCCACATCGGGCAAAGCCTATGGAGTGGTTGTTACCCAATTAAATAATTATTACAGAAAAAGATTTGTAAAAATTGTAAGGATACCTTTTTATAATATTAATTGATTATCCGGCTGCAAAAGTAACCTCTTAAAATTAAATTCGTATTTATTTCCGGCACATATAAAATAATCAATTAACTGCATTATTTTTACACCTAATCATTAACAATTATTTTATGCATCTAAAATTCATCTTCTCTTTAACAATAATTGCCCTTACAATTTTTGGTTGTAACAGCAACCCTGCATCTGAAAAAAAAGAGGATACCAAAAATGCAGCTGATAGTATTGCTCCATCTGCTACCGAAAACAAAATACCCAATGCACATTACAAACCTGCTTTTGGGGGGCAAACAAGAATTAATACAGTTACAACAACTACTGCTTACCAGGTAGAAAAAATTGCGGAAAAATTGGGAAGGCCCTGGGCAATTATTGCTTTACCCGACGGCAAATTATTGCTAACCATAAAATCGGGTTATATGGAAATACGCAACGCCGACGGAACATTAAATAAAAAAATAACAGGGTTTCCAAAAGTGTTTGATTCTGGGCAGGGCGGCCTGCTGGATGTAGGGCTTGACCCGGATTTTGCAACAAATAAAACCATATACTGGTCGTTCTCCGAAAAATATGGCAAAGGAAATCTAACGGCTGTGGCTAAAGGCCAGCTAAATGAAAATGATTCTGTGATTAAAAATCCAAAAGTAATTTTTAGAGCCACACCCGAATTGAACAGTGAATATCATTTTGGCAGCCGCCTTATATTTGATAAAGAGGGATATCTTTTTGTAAGCGCCGGCGAAAGGTCGGTACTGGAAGGAAGAAAACAATCACAGTGGCTTAACAGCGGCCTGGGTAAAATATTTAGGATTACAAAGGATGGCAAGCCAGCCCCCGGAAATCCATTTGCAGGTAAAAAAAATGCTAAAGCAGAAATTTATTCTTATGGGCACCGCAATCCGCAAAGTTTAGATTTTAATCCTGTAACAGGCGATTTATGGGAAGCAGAATTTGGACCACAAGGGGGCGATGAATTAAATATTATTAAACCGGGCAAAAATTATGGCTGGCCAATAATTACTTACGGCTGGGAATACAGTGGAGAAAAAATCGGTGATTCTATTCAGCAAAAAGATGGCATGGAACAACCGGTATATTTTTGGGATCCGGTAATTTCTCCCAGTGGAATGGTTTTTTATACAGGTGATGCTATACCAGAATGGAAAAACAATCTCTTTATTAGTGGCTTAAGCAGCACACGTATTGTAAGATTAGTAATTGAAAATAATAAAGTGACAGGTGAAGAAGCTTTACTTACTGATAAAAAAGAAAGAATACGTGATATAACACAATACAATGGCATGCTGTATGCTGTTAGCGACTTCGGAATTTTATTCAGAATAAGTAAAAAGTAAAGTTTAAATATTTTTTATACAAACAACCCTTCATTAATTATTGAAGGGTTGTTTTATTTATTGAAGAATTATATTTTAAAAATAATTTCAGAACTATTTACAGGAAAATAATTAATTAAATTTTACTACTTCAAAATCACTACCATGCACCTGCCCTAATTTTTGCAGGTCGTTATTATTCCATCTTTCATCTGGCGCACCAGTTATGTACAAGTTGCTGCCAATATCGGCAAGTATCAATCCATATTTTTTCATGGCACGTAAAATAATTTGATTGGTAGCAGAATACATACTAATATCAAAATTTGCTTTCAATCTTATTCTTGCACCAAAAGGTAAGCAGTATTGCCCGCCGGTACTGTTTACTTTATGGCGTGCCGGAAAAATATAAGCAGGTTTTACATTGCTGCTGGTTAATGTAAATCTTATCGGATGATCTATTTCTCCTTTTACAATTTCGTCGTAACGCACCAGGCCGGGAAAAATGGGTAAGCCTGCTGCATCAGCAGACGTCCAGGTATCTGGCCGCAGCAGGTTGGAGTTAAGATTAAAAATTGCGCCTGAAGATGCATCCCAACGATTGCCGTTTACCCTTGCATAAAAAAGTTCGTACAAAATT
>NZ_JANPCM010000350.1:0-2187 GCF_031430955.1 Ferruginibacter sp. | reverse complement strand
GTTAAGTTCATTGTTTTTATTTTGACCTCACCCCTAACCCCTCTCCAAAGGAGAGGGAACTGGAATTGGGTATTTTATAATTTAAAATATCTTTTACTTAAAGACATTTCCCTTCCGGGGTTTATGTCTTTGACTCTTTTTATTTCTATATTAATGTCAGCCTTTCAGGCTTTTTTTAATTAATTCATTTGGGCTAAAGCCCACCCGCCTATTCTATTTACTCTCTGCCCTGAAGTGCATGGCTATTTAAAAAACATGGCCTGCATTAAATTTCATCAGTGCTTATAGATTTTTATTTTTTATTTATAATTTTACCAGTTACATTTTTTTACTCTCAGTATTTTGCTCAATAGAATTACTACTGTACAAGAGTGTCTCGCCTTAGGCCAGACCAATGAAGCATCATAGTAATACTTCTGCCTGGCCCAAAAAAAATTACTCTTTACTCATTGCAAAACATGCAGCACCAATCGCCCCGGCCATATCACCATGAATGGCTTTTACAATTTTTGTGGTGGTACCTGTTGGTTGCCATTCGTATTGCTTCATAAAATAATTGAGTGGCAAAAACAAATTGTCGTCTGCCTGTGTAATGCCGCCACCCAATACAATTACTTCCGGCGATAACATATTAGCGATGGATGCCAGGCCGATGCCCAATTGCTTTACCGATTTCATCCACACTTCTTTTGCAAATACATCACCCGTTTTATAAGCATCTAATAATTCGTGTGTAGAAGTAAATTTTCCTTTGCTTCTTTTTTCTACCGTGCAATTGCCAATACATTCTTCCAGGCTGCCAGGCATGCCCGTTACATCGCAATCTCCTTCATCGTTAATAGCCATGTGGCCAAAATGCCCGGCCTTGTTCATAGCACCTTGATAAGGTTTACCATCAATTAAAATAGCGCCGCCAACACCGGTGCCGAGTGTAAGCATCACTACATTCTTTTTATTTTTTGCGGCGCCAAATTTTGCTTCTCCCATCATTGCTGCCACTGCATCGTTTAATACATAAGTGGGTTGCTGTAAAAAATTTGTCCAGTTAAAATTTTCTAATCCCTGCATGCGACCGGGCATACAGGAGATGCAGGTATTTTTTTCATCGGGCAAACCCGGTGCTGATAAACCTATTTTTATTTTTTCTGTTTTTAAAATTTGTTGCAATTCTTTTACTGCGGTTGCTACTGCATTTTTCCAAACGCTGCCATCGCCATCGTTCGTGGGCTGATAATTTTCGTGCAATATTTTTCCATTAGCATCAATTGCGATGGCTTTTATTCTTGTGCCTCCCAAATCTATTCCTATGGTGGTTTCGTTTTTCAATTATGCATTATTAATTATTATTTATTCATTACCCCTGGCCTTCACTTACTGTCCATCCTCCATCTACCGCAATCACCTGCCCTGTTGTAAACTTTGATTGATCACTCATAAAATAAATTACCAGACCATCGAGATCTTCGGGTTGTCCTATTCGTCCATCATCCAATGGTTGTTTTGTTTTGATGAAATGTAAAATTTCTTCATCGTTGGCTGCCCGTTGTGCCATGGGTGTTTCTACCAATGCAGGTGCAATTACATTGATGCGGATATTATTTTTTGCATAATATGCCGCAATAGATTTTGAAAAACCAATGATGGCAGCTTTTGCAGCGGCATAGGCATGGGTACTAAAAAATTGCGGCGATGGTGAATAACCTAAAACGGAACCCATGTTTAAAATGGTTCCGCTTTTTTTAAATTCCAAAAATTTTTTTATTGCTGCCTGGTTGCTTAGCATTAGTGAAGTAAGATTTAACTCCATCGTTTTACTCCAGCCTTCTAATGTGAGTTCATGCAAAGGGCCGTCGCCCATTTTTCTTCCGCTGCCTCCGGCTACATGATAGAGGCCATCAAAGCTTTTAAATTTTTCTACGCAGGTATTGATTGCGTTGATGGCAGTATCAGGATTTGTTGCATCACCGCTGATGACAATAGCGTTATTGCCCAATATTTTTTTTGCTTCGGTAACACTTTCTTCGCTTCTGCCTACAACAACAACATTAGCACCATTGGCAACAAATGCTTTTGCTGCAGATAAACCGAGACCGGTAGTGCCGCCGATGATGACGATATTTTTATTTTTCAGCATCATTATTATTTCATTTTTGCTAATTCAGTTTCAAGCCTGTTTAAATTTTCTTC
>NZ_JANPCM010000349.1:0-5385 GCF_031430955.1 Ferruginibacter sp. | reverse complement strand
TAATAAAAAATAAATTATTTTATTTTGCTGCCGCAGAAATTGCCCGTAAAAGTGAGCCGGTGGGTTTTGCACCGGGCAGTGCAGGTGCAGCCATTCCCTTTGCATTAGCAAAAGCACTTGCAGATACTTTAACAAAAAGATACGGCTACAACAGCGGCTCTTACGAAAAAATAGATTTACAAAACCAAAGCAATAAAATATTTTTAAAATTAGACTGGAACATTAATACCACTCACAAACTTAGCATAAGACACAATTATGTAAAAGCCTTTGCAGATTATGGCGAACGCAGTGCTAATGTACTCAACTACCAAAGCCAGGGTTTTAAACACCACAGCACCACCAGCAGTACTGTAATGGAAGTACGGAGTAATTTTGCAAAAAATTTAAGCAACAATTTAATTTTAGGTTACACACAAACCGATGATTACAGAGAAACCAATGGTTTATTTTTTCCTCACATAGAAATTACCTACAATACTGCCAACACTATTTATGCTGGTACTTACAGAGAGGCAGCAGTGTACGGGCTTACTTTAAAAACTTTTGAGTTTACCGATAACCTTGCGTACAACCGTGGCAAACACAATTTTACTTTAGGCATACATAACGAATTGTACAGGGTTAACTATAAATTTTTAACAGCATTTAATGGCCGGTGGGCATACAGAAGTGTTGATGATTTTTATGCCAACAAACCCAGCCGTATAAGAGGCGTATATAATTTAACCAACAACGATTACGAATATAACAGAGGCATAGCCTCGGCAGATTTCAGGGTATTACTATTAAGCCAATACATACAAGATGATATTGCGGTAAATAAAAAATTACAACTTACCATTGGGCTTCGCAGCGATATTACCGAATACCCCGACAGGCCGGCGGCAAACGCAATTGTAACCACAACTAAAGAATTTGCCACTTATCAAAATAAAAATTATGCCAGGCCGCAGTTAGCGCCAAGGTTTGGTTTTAACTGGGATGTGCTGGGCAATAAAAAAATAATTATCCGTGGTGGTACTGGTATTTTTAGTGGCCGTATGCCTTTTGCATGGTTAGCGTATCCATACTACAACAGCGGTACTGCGTATGGTAATATTGATTACAGGCCAACTGGTGTGGTACCATTAAACAGCAATGTGGCTCAGGTTGCAGTAACGTATCAACCGGGTATTAGAGAAATAAATTTATTGGATAATAATTTTCGTTTGCCAAAAGTAATGCGTAGCAGTTTGGGTATAGATGTAAAAACAAAAAACGACTGGAGCTTTAGTATTGATGCCACTTACACAAAAACCTTGTACGATATTTTATACAAAACAGTAAATTTAAAAGATAGTACGGCAGTATTAAAAGGAACAGGTGATAATCGTTCTGTTTATTTGGGCAGCGGTAACCAACAAAAATATAATGCCGCATTTACCAATGTATTTTTATTAACCAATACAAAAGACGGTTACAGGTACAGCATTACAGCATCGGTAGCAAAACGTTATAAAACATTCAGGGTAAACACTGCCTATACTTATGGCGTATCAAAAGATAAAGCCAATGGAGTAAGGGTTTCGCCGCAGGCAAATTGGGAGTTTAACCAAACTATAAACCCCAACGACCCACAATTATCTTACAGTAATTTTGATTTAAGGCACAGAAGTATTTCTACTTTTACCTATAATAAAAAATGGAAAAATGCAGCAACAAGTGTAACGGTTGTTTACATTGCACAATCTGGTGCACCATTTACCTATACTTACATTGGCGATATTAACAGAGATGGTGCACCCAACAATGATTTAATTTACATACCCAAAAACCAAAGTGAAAGTAATTTGGCAGATATAAAAGATGGGGCAGGTATGGTAACCAATAGTGCCGCAAACCAATGGAGCCAGTTAGATGCTTATATTAGCAATGATAAATATTTAAGCAAACGCAGAGGGCAATATGCCCAACGTAATGGTGCAAGAACACCATGGAATAATCAATTGGATATGAAAATAAGCCACAGCGTAACAGTGGGTAAAAAAGAAAAAGGACAAAGTATAAATATTTCGTTAGATGTTTTTAATGTATCTAATTTAATAAGCAAAACATGGGGCAAACAATATTATGTACCCAATGTTCTAAACAGCAGCTATCAATTATTAACGGTGGCAAAAGCAAATACTGCAACGCCCCCAGAACTTAATTTTAATAACGTAACTACCACACCGTGGCAGTACGACCCAATATTATCAAGAACACAAGGGCAGTTAAGCCTGCGGTATAATTTTTAAAAAACTTTAATCAAAATAAAAAAATACAAAATGAGTACAGCTTATTTAGAAACTACGAAAGATGTTTACAAAGCAGCGGCAGAAAAACCTGATGTAGGTTTATGCTGCACTACCACACCTGTTTGGCAATTACCCGGTTTAGATATGCCGGTAATTATGCAGCAAATGAATTATGGTTGCGGCAGTACCGTTAACCCCAGGGATTTAGTGAATAACCCAAAAATTTTATATGTTGGTGTTGGTGGCGGAATGGAGCTGTTGCAGTTCGCTTATTTCAGCAGGCAAAAGAAAGGTGTAGTGGGTGTAGATGTAGTAGATGAAATGATAGCCGCCAGCAAAAGAAATTTTGATGAAGCAGAAAAATTAAATCCGTGGTTTAAAAAAGAAATGGTTGATTTAAGAAAAGGTGATGCATTGAATTTACCGGTAGAAGATAACAGCATTGATGTGGCTGCACAAAATTGTTTGTTCAATATTTTTAAACAGGACGAATTAAAAAAAGCATTGAGCGAAATGTACCGGGTGCTTAAACCACGTGGCCGTTTAGTAATGAGCGACCCTACCTGTGAAACTGAAATGCCTGAAGCATTAAGAGAAGATGAAAGGTTAAGGGCATTATGCCTTAGCGGTTCGTTGCCATTAAAAGATTATATAAAAATGATCACCGATATTGGTTTTGGTACGGTAGAAATAAGAGCAAAGAGAGCCTACAGAATTTTAGACCCTAAAAATTACGCTACCGATAAATTAATTTATATTGAAAGTGTGGAAGTATGCGCTATTAAAGACCCAATGCCTGCCGACGGGCCTTGTGTTTTTACAGGTAAAACGGCCATCTATTATGGCAGCGAAGAATTTTTGGATGATGATAAAGGCCACGTATTATTTCCTAACCAGCCATTGGCGGTATGTGATAAAACTGCAGGTGCATTAGCGGCTTTAAACAGGGACGATATTTTTATTTCGCCCTCTACATTTTTTTATGATGGTGGCGGTTGCTGCTAAAGGGTGCAATTAAAATTGACGCAATGCTATATTTTATTTTTAAATAAAACAGGTTCAAATTTTAGGGTCAAAAGCTCCCCTCCCCTTTGGAGAGGGGTTGGGGGTGAGGTCAAAAAGATGCAACAATTTTAAATGCTCCCGTTATTAAATAGAATTAATTTTTTTTCTTACTTTTTTGTAAGAGAAATAACTGCTGATGATAGTAGTAACAGCAAGAATAGTATAGATCCACCAGGGAATATTTGTACCAAAGATTACGAGATAAATATTGGCCGCATTAAAAATAAATATTGCAATAATTACCGGCCACAGAATAGATTTCTTTTGCCGGTAATTTTTTATAAGCCAGGCCACACATAATACAAACAAAGGCGTAGCAATTATATGGATGCCTAAAAAAATCAGCGGATCTACATGGTAATTTTTACCAAGAGTAATGTAATAATTTTTTACAGCCTCCCAAATGTTTTGCATAACTTGAAGATATGAAACCTGATGATAAAAATGCAGCATTACCCCTTCATGAGCGCCCTTTCAGGATATTGATTATTGCAGGCTCGGGCCGCAAACAATACAACTGCCCGGGTGTGGATAGTAAAGCAAGAATGCTGATGCTGAAAATGGCTGATAGGTTACCGCAAGGTTGGGAAATTGATTACGAAGATTTAAGTAATGCTTACGGGCGGGCACATATTCAAAGCTGTAACGCCTGTGTATCTACCTCAATGGCTTTATGCGTTTGGCCGTGTAACTGTTATAAAAAAAATAGCAGGGCCGAGCCTGATTTTATGTGGGATGCGGATTTGTATGGAAGATTAGATATGGCAGATGCCTGGGCCATTATTGGCCCGGTAAACTGGTATGCACCCACCAGTAATTTAAAATTAATGTTCGACAGGATGGTGTGTATGAATGGCGGTAACCCCTATGAAAAATTAATTGCCCATAAAGATCCCGAGATGGCAATGGCATTAGAGCATACTGAACTTTGGAAACAACTTAGCATAAATCATTTAGAAGGAAGAACAGCCGGATTTTTTTGTTATGGTGATGCTGGTGGAGATGAGATGGATGAAAACAATGTGCCGAAAATTTTACAGCACAAAAATTATTTTGATGGTGATGCAGAACCCTTTAAAGATATGCGGCAGGCATATGCACCCTTGGTGTGGCAATGCCGGTATGGTGGCATTGAAGTACCGGAAAATTTATGGCAATATGCAGAGAGCGGTGTTGGGAAAAAGTACAGCGATAATCAATCTGAAAATGTAATTGAAGATTTTGATTACATGAGTAAGTTTGAAAATTGGGTACAACAGTTTGAAAAATTTGTTTCAGCAAAAGGAAAAGTACCGCCGGGTAAATACCGGGCTTATGGATATAAAGCGCCACCGCATTTATGGAATGAAATAAAAACCGGTTTACGTGCATTTAGATTACGTTTTGGAAAAGCTCCTGCAAACTCATCTGCACAAAAACAAATTGATTTAAAACTAAACCGCAACACTACTTTACACCCTAAAAAAACTGAGGGAGAAAAATTAAGAGAGCAATGAAAGAAGCACTCATCATATTCGTTCGCAATCCCATTTTATCTAAAGTAAAAACAAGATTGGCGGCAACTATTGGTAATGAAAAAACATTGCTGGTGTATAAACATTTATTACAGCATACTAAAAATATTACACAGCAAGTTCCATCAACAAAATTTGTTTTTTATGCAGACTATTTAAATGAAGATGATGTATGGAATGGCTATGAAAAAAGATTACAAAAAGGTAATGATTTAGGAGAAAGAATGAAAAATGACTTTGAAGAATTATTTAATCTTGGTTTTGAGAAAGTTTGCATAATAGGAAGCGATTGTTACGAATTAACCAGCCCTGTTATTGCTGAAGCTTATGAAAATTTACAAACCTGTAAAACAGTAATTGGCCCTGCAAATGATGGAGGATATTATTTGCTGGGTATGCAGCATCCCTTTAAAGATTTATTTAGTAATATAGAATGGAGTACAGAAAACGTTTTTATTGAAACCATAAATAAAATAAATACGCAAAGTTTAACCTGTCATTTGCTTACTTCCCTTAATGATATTGAT
>NZ_JANPCM010000348.1:0-4032 GCF_031430955.1 Ferruginibacter sp. | reverse complement strand
CACCAGAAGATTTTGGTTACAGGTACCCGAGCTGGAAAGCTTCGATTATAAACCCGGCCAGTTTGTAACACTGGATTTGCCCATACATGAAAAAACAAATAAACGCTGGCGCAGCTACTCCATATCAAGCTGGCCCGATAGCAGTAATGTGTTTGAACTGGTAATTGTTTATATGGAGGATGGTGCAGGCACTTCTTATTTATTTGATAAAATTGAAGTGGGCAGCGAAATAACTTTTCGTGGCCCAGTTGGTGTTTTTACTTTGCCTGAAGTGTTAGATACTGATTACTATTTAATTTGTACCGGCACAGGCATTGCACCTTTTAGAAGTATGCTGCACCATATTGCATTGCATAATTTGCCGCATAAAAATGTGTATTTAATTTTCGGCACCCGAACAAAAGAAAATTTATTGTATTACGAAGAATTAAAAAATCTAACAGCAAATAATTCCGGCCTGTATTATATCCCTGTTTTATCAAGAGAAAATTGGGAAGGCGAAAAAGGTTATGTGCACAAGGTGTATAAAGATCTGATTGCGGCAAAAAAACAAGGCGATGCATTACCGCCTGCACATTTTTATTTATGCGGCTGGAAGAATATGATTGACGAAGCTAAAAAAACAATTACTGAATTGGGTTACGACAGAAAAGCCATTCACCAGGAACTGTATGGATAAGGGCCCATCCTAACCTTCCCGGTGGAAAGGAACAGCGCCTTAAAATTTAAAACCTGTTATTCATTTAAATGAAAAGATATGGAAGTAAAAAATTTATTCGACACTTCAGTTAAAATTGAAATTATCAGCAGGATAAATAAATTAACTCCGCAAAGCCAGGCGCAATGGGGTAAAATGAATGTGGCACAAATGCTGGCACATTGCCAAATGCCATTGGGTGTTGCAACAGGTAAGCATAAATTAAAAAGTAATTTTTTATTA
Source organism: Ferruginibacter sp. (assembly GCF_031430955.1). Lineage (GTDB taxonomy): Bacteria > Bacteroidota > Bacteroidia > Chitinophagales > Chitinophagaceae > Ferruginibacter. Next base: position 3,092 of record NZ_JANPCM010000348.1, on the reverse strand, counting down.
AGCCTGTTAGGCCCATTTTTTAAAAGTAAATTGTTTAATGAAGAACCTTTTAAGCGTAACTTACCCACTGATAAATCTTTTATTATTGCTAATCCTCAGGAGTTTGATAAAGAAAAGCAAAACCTGATTGATATGATCAATGGTTTTTCGGCAGACAGTATGAGCGGAGAGAAGCATCCTTTTTTTGGAAAACTAACCAATGAAGAATGGAGTAAAGGCACATGGAAACATTTAGATCATCACTTAATTCAATTTGGAGTTTAATATTTATTTTTTACCCTAATAATTTGTACAATGAAAAACAACCTGCTATTTATATTGCTTATCCTGATTGTCCCTTTTATTTCTTTTGCACAGCAGTTTAATAATTATGGAATTTTAAGTAAAGAAGAAATTGATTTAAAAGAATGCTCTTTTGATAAAGACGCCACAGCAGTTATATTATTAAACGAAGCCGTATCCGATCATGACGACGAGTCTCATCTTATTACTTACCACCATTTTCGTATAAAAATTTTAAAAGAAAAAGGTTTTGATGTTGCCAATGTTACGCTGCAGTTTTACCGAAAAGATAATTTTGAACTTATAGATATGCTGGACGCAATGGTAACCAATATTAATGCCTCCGGCGAAGCCATTACAGAAAGTCTTACTAAAAAATCTTTTTACAAACAAAATATAGATGAACAAACTGGCTCCATAACTTTTACTTTCCCTAATATAAAAGTAGGCAGTATAATAGAATATAAGTACCGGAGTTTTATGAAACACTATGGCGGGCTGGGTGACTGGGATTTCCAAAAAAGATTACCAGTACTAAAAAGTAAATATACTCTTACGATTTTACCAAGAGCCGAATTTGCTTACCGCATTAATAAAAGAGATGATTTGGCAGTAACTGCGAGGGTGGAAAAAGAAAGCGGCAGAGTGTTTTTTGAAATGAATAATATTCCTTCTCTTACAAGCGAACCTTATATGGATTCGAGAGAGGATTATTTACAAAAAGTAATTTTTCAGTTAAGTGCTATAAACCAGGGCTACGGTAAAAAAAATTACATGACATCCTGGGATGAAGTAATAAGGGAATTGCTGATGGAAAAATATTTTGGAAGCCAGTTAGGAAAAAACATTCCGGGCATGGGAGCATTTATTGAAGAAACAAAAAAACTTTTATCAGAAGAAGATAGAATGAAAGCGGTATATAATTATGTTAGAAACAATATGAGCTGGAATGGACTTTACAGCAAATATGCATTCGATGGGGTTAAAGAACCCTGGGAAAAAAGGAAGGGAACCAGCGGTGAGATAAATTTAATATTAGTAAATCTTTTAAAAGATGCTGGTCTTGATGCTTATCCAACTTTAGTTAGCGAAAGGTTTCATGGTAAAGTAAATATTGAATATCCTTTTGTAGATCAGTTTAATTCGGTATTTGCATGTGTAATTATAAAAGGTAAAAAATATTATTTAGACGCAACAGATAAAAATACTCCGCCGCATATAATACCTAAAGACGTTCTTAATACTACTGCTCTTGTTGTAAATAAAAAAAGTGGCGGACTGGTTACCATTACCAACGATTCTTTACTGTACAGCGATTATGTAAATGCACAAATGAATGTAGATGATAAAGGAATTTTTTCCGGCGAAGTATATATAAAGAACAGCGGCTACTCCCGTATTGAAAAGATAGAAGATTATAAAGATGAGGGCAAAGAAAAATATATTGAAAATCATTTTAAAAAAGAAGGCCTGGAAATAAAAGAGTTTGAATTTTTAAATCAAACAAACGATTCACTGCCGGCAGAACAAAAATTTAAATTCACTACCAATCTTTCAGGCAGTGGAGATTATTTATATGTGCCCTTAAATCTTTTTTTTGGTTTTGAAAGCAACCCTTTTATAAGTGATAACCGTTTTAGCAATATAAATTTTGGCTATAAAAGAACGGTGAGCACTTATGCCAATATTACACTGCCTAAAAATTATGTGCCGGATGAGTTACCCAAATCAGTAAAAATGCGTACCCCCGATAATGATATTGTGTTCACCCGTACGGTGGAATATGATAAAGAAAATAATTCGGCAGTCTGTATGTTTGTATTTGAGTTTAAAAAAAGTTTGTATACCGTAGATGAATACCCCATATTGAAGGAAGTATACAAAAAAATGTTTGATTTTTTAAAAGAACCGCTGGTGCTGAAGAAGAAGTAATCTTAGAAACTAAAATACAAAAGAATAGCCTTTACCTTTTCCGTCGCCATTTTCTGCCTGCTCAAATTTTTCAATTTCCTGTTGCAGGTATTTGGCATATTGTGCAAACATAAATTTTCTGAAAATGCTGATGTCTTCTTCTTTTCTTGTTTGTTGCAACGCTTCAAAGTAAGCGGCTTTATCTTCTTTAAAAACAATACTGAGTGGTAAATTAAAAATCAGCTGCAGGTAATTCATCAGCAAACGGCTGGTTCGGCCATTGCCATCATAAAAAGGATGAATAGTTACCAAATCAAAATGTGCATCAAAGCAAATATGTAGTTTTTCTATTAGCGAAGTGGTGGTGTTTATTTTTTCCTTAATGCCGTCGCAAAGTTTTTTTACCAATGGCTCTACTTTTTCGTAACCCACAAAATAAGTATTTCCTGCGCTTACATTGCCTTTTCTAAAAACACCTTTTGTAGCATCCAGTTCGCCAAAAACAGTTTGGTAAATGCTGCCGGTTTGTTTCATTACGGCAACATTTATTTGTTGTATAAACTCTGGTGTTATAATTATTTTCTCCTTTGCTTTTTGGGTAATAAACAATAAAGCATTGTAATGGTCTTGTACCATTAAACTATGCAGCAGCGGTTTACCTGCAGGGGTAATGCCTTCGTCTAATAAAAGCCTGGTTTCTATTTCCGTTAAGGTACTGCCTTCAATAGTGGTGGAGTGGTGGGTAATTGCATAGCCGTTAAATTTATCAAAGTCTATTATGGCTGATAAATTTAAGGATTGAAATTTTTCGATTAATGATATAGTGGTTTGATTGTTCACCTGGGTGTAAAACTACAAAATTATTTTTTAGTAAGAGACGATTTAAGAGTTGCGTTGCT
>NZ_JANPCM010000347.1:0-2230 GCF_031430955.1 Ferruginibacter sp. | reverse complement strand
CGCAAAGTACATGCAATGGCTTTGCAAAACATGTTTAAACTGTACGTACCTTTTTTGAGCGATGAAAACCTTTTGGGTAAAAGCACCATTGGTATAGATGGCAACAACTGCAGCAATTGCATAAACTCGTTGCGGTAAGTTTTGATGGTACTGGGGCTGTAAGCTTTAAGGTAGAGTTGCTGTATAAATTTTTCGAGGGCAGTAAGGTTTTCGTTACTTATTTTAAATGCGGGTGCCGAAATTTTTATGACTGTTTTTTTTACTGCGGCAACAACGGGCAGGGTAGTAGCTATTTGTTTTTTCTTTTGCAGGTAATTTTTTAGCGATGTATTGTCGATAGCTGCTTTATGTAAAAATGCTGTTGTAATTAAGCTGTGGCTGGTTTTATTTAAAAGCAGCCACAGCATTGGTTAGTCTTGCTCCATTTTACACCGGGTATTTTTTTAACAGCAGTATTTAGCAGTGCGTTGCCCGTGAAATTTATACCTATGCATTCTGCATTGCGGTGCTGTATAGCTTTTAATATAACTGTTTCCATATTTTAAATATAGAAATTTTAAAAACAGCGGTATAATTTATTTTACCACACACAAATACGCTTAGGTAAAAGTCCAATAAAGCTGTAATAGTACAAGTGAGCCCCGCCACGGCGGGGACGATGTACCACAATGAACCAATGTCCGTTTCAAAATAAATAATTGGCAAAGCCAATTAAAATCTGCCTACAATTTTAAAATTTACTAACCTTGGCGTTAGGCGGTTGGGGATGCTGTAGGTGTTGTTGGCAAAATCTTTTATTAGCTGGTAGCTGATGGTGTTAGGCCGGTCGATTAAATTAAATACTTCAAAACTTGCCCAGATATTTTCGAAACCGGAGAAAGGGCTGTGGCTGCGGCGTTTACTTTTTTCGGTTAGCAGTTGTGCACTAAAACCAATATCAATTCTTATATACGGATCTATTGTTAATGCATTGCGGTACTTTACGCTGTTGGGTATATTGTAACTCATGTTGCTGCCGTACAGCAAATTTAAATGTACTTTAAAATTTTTATTGGTGGGCAGGTAATCTTCTAAAAATAAACCTACGGTTATTAAACGGTCGGTAGGGCGGCGCACAAAACCTACTTCGTTTTTAATACTGTCAACTGGTTGCTGATCGGTGCTTTGTGCAGTAATAATTTCGCCTGCGGCATTTTTATACTGGTAATACACATCGTTGTTTAAATTTTCCCGTGTACGCATAAAACCAATGCTGAACCAGCTTTCGGCATCTTTTACCAGCTCGCCAAACAATCTTGCTTCAATGCCTGTTGCATAGGCTTTGGCATCGTTGTTACCGGCGTAGCGGATTTTTACATTGTCCACATCATACACATCTACATCACTTAAGCTTTTGTAATAAGCTTCGGTGGTAATGCGAAAAGGGCGGCCTTCTAATCCTTTAAAATTATAATCGGCACCGGCTACCAACTGGTAACTTTTTTGTGCTTTTACATTGGTGTTTAATGTGCCGTTGTACCTTCTCAGCTCCCGGTAAAATGGCGGCTGGCTGTAAACGCCTGCGGCAAATTTTAATACCATATCTTTTTTCCACTGCGGCTTATAACTAACCTGCATGCGTGGGCTTAATAAAAATTGTTTGTTAAGGCTGTTGTAATTGTATCGTATGCCGGCCTGGAGTGTAATATCTTTTGCAGCATTGCCCAGGCGAATATTATCCTGCACATAACCGCTGATTTTTTGTATGGAAAGACCGGCGGTGGAATTTAAAACCTTATATAAATTTAAATTGGCGGGGTTGTGCGGTAAGGAGTAACCGGCACTATCCTGGTATTCAAACTCTTTTAATTTATCGGTAATGTTGGTTTGCTCTATGCTGTTGCCAAACTGTATAAAATGTTTGCCTTTATCGATACTGCCTTTAAGTGATGCATTGTACACAGCAATATCTAAAGAGTTGCGGCCATAGTTTTGGTAATAGCCTGCACCCAGTGGATTTATTATTTGCCCAAAAGTGCTGCTGCTGCGGTCGAAATCCCTGTCGCCAAAAAGATAAGCACCCGCAATATCAAAGTTTTCATTTTCTTTATTGCTAAAGCGACTAAGCATCCACTTTAGGTTTAATTTTTTTGAGGGTTTGTACAGCATGCTTAAGCCCAGCAGGTTGGTTTTATAGCCATCCTGTTCTTTACCCTCAAAGAAAATATCTAAGCCAAGGTTTGCAGTAAAC
>NZ_JANPCM010000346.1:0-2706 GCF_031430955.1 Ferruginibacter sp. | reverse complement strand
GTTGTTTATCAAACACCAGCAGGTCGGTAGCCTTTTCACCAACCCCAATAAACTTAACAGGTATTTTAAACTGATCGGCTATAGCCAGCACCACACCGCCTTTTGCAGTACCATCTAATTTTGTAATGGTGAGTGCAGTAACATCTGTTGCGGCAGTAAAATGTTTGGCCTGCTCCAGTGCGTTTTGCCCGGTGCTGCCATCTAATACCAGCATAACTTCATGCGGCGCATCAGGGATAACTTTTTGAATTACTTTTTTTATTTTAGAAAGCTCATCCATTAAATGAATTTTATTATGCAGCCTTCCTGCGGTATCAATAATGATGACATCCATATTTTTTGACACACCACTTTTAACCGTATCAAATGCAACCGATGCCGGGTCGCTGCCCATTTCTTTTTTTACAATGTCCACGCCGGTTCTTTCGCTCCAGATAGTTAACTGGTCAACTGCTGCTGCCCTGAATGTATCTGCTGCACCCAGCAAAACCGATTTACCTGCTTTAGAAAAATTATGCGCCAGTTTACCAATAGTTGTTGTTTTACCCACACCATTTACACCCACTACTAAAATTACATGCGGCTTGTGGCCTGCAGGTAATTCATAGTCTTCATAACTGCTATCCTGCGGTGCAGCTACTAATATATTTTGTACTTCTTCTTTTAAAATTTTATTAAGCTCCGATGTATTGAGGTATTTATCTTTTGCAACCCTTGCTTCTATCTGCTCAATAATTTTTACGGTGGTTTCAATGCCTACATCTGCACTTACCAATGCATCTTCCAAATTATCCAGCACTTCGGTATCAACAGTACTTTTACCGGCAATAGCTTTGGTTATTTTATTTAAAAAACCTTCCCGTGTTTTTTGCAATCCCTGTTCTAAACTTTCCTGCTGTTGTTTTTTTCCAAAGAGTTTATCAAAGAGGCCCATAATAGTTGGTGGTTGTTTGTTGGTTGTTGTTCGTTGGCTTAGTGTAAATTTAGAGGTTCTTTTTTTTGTAACCCTAAAAGTTTTTTAAATAAAGAAAGCCTCCCTTAAATGGGAAGCTTCATAAATATATTTTTATCCAACTAAAATTAATTAGCTAAATATTCTTTAATCTTGTCTTTGTGTACGATTGATTCTTTAAAAGTATAAGCACCAGTTTTAGGGCTGCGAACTGTACGAATTACTTTAGTCCAGTTTTTTGCGTCTGCTGCTGCTTTGGTATCTTTAATTTTAGCGTTTTTTGAAGCTGCTTTTGCCATGATATGTAGTTTATTGGTTAATTAGTTTATTAGTTCATCCGTGTTAGCGAATTAACGTTTATACAAATTACCGTTATTATTTTATTTCTTTATGAACAGTAACCTTCTTTAAAATTGGGTTGAATTTTTTCAACTCCATTCTTTCTGGTGTGTTCTTTTTGTTTTTGGTAGTAATGTAACGGCTTGTGCCGGGTTTACCACTTGTTTTATGCTCGGTACACTCTAAAATTACCTGTACCCTGTTGCCTTTCTTTGCCATTTTATTTTATTTATATAATATGATCTCCTTCATTTCCCCTTCAGGGGATAGGGGCTAGATTTTTTCTCCTGCGGCACGTAACTTCTTTACCACAGATAATAAACCATTTTTATTGATGGTTCTTATTGCTTCGGAAGATACTTTTAATACCACCCACTTATCTTCTTCTGCAAGAAAATAACGCTTGGTTTGTAAGTTCGGTAAAAACCTGCGCTTGGTTTTAATATTCGAGTGCGAAACCTTATTTCCGGTAATCGGCTTCTTTCCTGTAACCTGACATACTCTGGCCATTGTACTAATTTTTTGGACGGCGAAGGTAGGATTAAAAATGGATTTCTGGAACTTATGAAGGAAGAATTTTTGATTTAATACCTAAAAATATCTTAAGCCCCTTTAAAACTGTTGAAAAGTTTACATTTTTATACTCTTTGCAGAGGCCTTTTAGCTTGAAAATAAACCCTTATCATCTGTAAAACTACTGCCAGTAAAATTAAGCCAACGCCAATATAAAACTGGTAATTCAGTTGTTCATTTTCTTTAAAAAAGATAAAAGCCATAATTATTCCATACACCGGTTCTAAATTATAAGTAAGGTTGGCGGTAAAAGCCGATATCTTTTTAAGGGCATTTAACTGAAGATCGAAACTGAGTACGGTACAAAACCAGGCCAGCACCAATAACCAAATCCAGTCGGTGCTGGTGGGTGAATAATATGCCGCAGGAAACTGCATTAAATAAAACGGCACCAAAAGCGTAAGCGCAATTAATCCGCCACCCAACTCGTACAATGTAACCGTTTGAGGCGTAAACCGCTTTACAAATTCCTTATTAAAAATGGGAAACAAGGCACTGCCTACTGCCGAAATTATTCCAAAGGCAATACCCAGTTTATACTGCGGATGAAAATCGAAAATGATATAAATACCTGCTATAGCAAGCAAGCCCAATGCTACTTCAATAAATACAACCCGTTTTTTTAAAATAAGCGGCTCTAAAAAAGAAGTAAAAAAACCTGTGGCACTAAAGCAAACCAATGCTACCGATGCATTGGCATATTTTACGCTGCCATAAAAAGTTACCCAGTGCATAGCTACAATTGCCCCTACGCCAAAAATCTTCAACACATCTTTTAAAGCAATTTTTTGCAATTGTTTTTTTATGTACAATAAAATAAATAACGTTACCACAGTTATTAA
>NZ_JANPCM010000345.1:0-2230 GCF_031430955.1 Ferruginibacter sp. | reverse complement strand
GCAGGAAGCCAGCCGTAAATTAGGTTACGGCGTAAGCAAAACCATGTTGCTTGCACAAAAATTATACGAAAGTGGTAAGATAACTTATATGCGTACCGATAGTGTGAACCTGGGCGAAACAGCTATGGACGCTATTAAAACAGAGATAGGCAAAAGTTTTGGCGATAAATATTTACAAATACGCAAATACAAAAACAAAAACGAAAGTGCACAGGAAGCGCATGAAGCCATACGCCCCACGTACATGGAAAATAAATCGGTAGATGATTTTGATCTCAACCGTTTGTATGAACTGATTTGGAAAAGAACGATTGCATCGCAAATGGCGGATGCAGAATTAGAAAACACCACTGCTAAAATAAACATCAGCACCAACAACGAAGAATTAACCGCCAGCGGACAGGTAATAAAATTTGATGGCTTTTTAAAAGTGTATTTAGAAAGCAGTGACGATGATGAGGCAGAAAATAATGATGATGAAAGCCGCTTACCCAATTTAACTGTTGGGCAAGTCTTGGTTTTTAATCAAATGCTGGCCACCGAAAGATTTACAAGGCCCGGTGCAAGATATACAGAGGCATCGCTGGTAAAAAAATTAGAAGAGCTGGGCATTGGCCGTCCGAGTACCTACGCTCCCACTATCAGCACTATTATTAAAAGAACTTATGTAGAGAAAAAAGAAAAGGAAGGCGTGAAAAGAGATTTCCGGATAATGAAACTGAAGGATGATAAAATTGTAAAAGTTACAGAGCAGGAAAATACCGGGGCAGAAAAAAATAAATTATTTCCTACCGATTTAGGGTTGGTGGTTACCGATTTTTTAAACCAGCATTTTGATAAAGTGATGGATTATAATTTTACCGCCGAAATAGAAAAAGAGTTTGATGAAATTGCCGACGGCAAATTGGTTTGGAATACGATGGTGAGTGATTTTTACACGCCCTTTCACGAAGGTGTGGAGCATACCTTAGAAAACGCCGAACGTTCTGTTGGCGAAAGAGCGCTGGGTACCGACCCCGAAACAGGCAAACCTGTAATTGCACGTATGGGACGTTATGGCCCCATGGTACAAATAGGCGTAACCGAAGGCGAGGAAAAAGCAAAATTTGCCAAACTGAAAGCATCGCAGAGCATTGAAACCATTTCGTTTGAAGATGCCATGGAATTATTTAAGTTGGGTGCACCACTTGGCGAACACGAAGGACAGGAAATAACGGTTAACATTGGCCGCTTTGGCCCGTACGTAAAATTTGGCGACCAGTTTATTTCTATACCCCGTGGCGAAGAGCCGGGCAGTGTGGATATTGATCGGGCTATTGCATTAATAGAAGCAAAAAGAATTGAAGATGCTCCTGTTGCACATTACGAAGGCAAACCCGTTACCAAAGGCAAAGGCCGCTTTGGTCCGTTTATAAAATGGAACGACATGTTTATTAATATCCCGGTGCGTTATAATTACGATGCCCTCTCTCAAAATGATATTGATGAACTGATAGCGGCTAAAGTGGTTAAAGAAGCCAACCGTGTTATTAAAGCTTTTCCCGAAGACAAGATAACTATCGAAAACGAACGCTGGGGCGCCATTATTAAAATGGGCAAAAAGAAATACAAACTCAGCGGCAGCGGTGCTAATGGCAAGTACACTCCCGAAGAATTATCTGCATTAACTATTGATGAGGTGAAGAAAATGATTTTGGTGCAGGAACCGAAAGCGTTTGATAAAAAAACAAAAGCTCCAGCAAAGAAAGCGGCTGCAAAAAAAGCTCCGGCGAAGAAGGCGGTGGCGAAGAAGAAGTAATTTTTTTTGGGGACGGGCAGTGGAAGCTTTGGTCGGCATTGTTGTAAAATTTATCCCGAGAAAGATTTGTGCGTTGCCTCGGGACTCACTTGTACGTTTATAGCTTTATTGAGCTTTTATTGTAGCGTAGATTGAACGGAAGGGTTCGTGAAAAATATTAAACGAGGCTAATAATAACCTACCTTTCAAAAATAATTAACATCAACTGGCATTATTTTTCCCCTCAATTATTTTTTTGTTCTCCCTTTGATAGTACTCAATAATTAATTCTTGCATTAATGCAATCCTATTTTTTGCTTTTAAGCCTTCTTCATCAGTTTCTCCTACAATACTATCTATAGTCATCGGGATAGATAATTTTCCTTCTATAATTTGAATTAATCCATTTCTTATAAATTGATTTTCGCTTTCTATATTTATATGGCCTTGAGG
>NZ_JANPCM010000344.1:0-8240 GCF_031430955.1 Ferruginibacter sp. | reverse complement strand
TTTCGTTGTACTTTACTTCAATCTCTCCATCCACCGGAAAATAAATTAACTGGCCAATCGGCATTCCCTTGTACACTCTTACTGGCTGCTTTACCGAAATTTCTAAAGTCCAGTTGCCGCAAAAACCCACATCGCCTTTACCTGCAGTGGCATGTATGTCAATACCCAAACGGCCGGTGCTTGACTTACCTTCTAAAAAAGGAACATGGGCATGTGTTTCGGTATATTCTTCGGTAACACCCAAATAAAATTCGTGCGGTTGCAACACATAACCTTCATCAGGAATTTCAAAATGTTCAATTTTGTTGTGTTTTTTGGCGTCTAATTCTTTATCAATATACCGGGCCAGGTCTTTTCCTAAATGCACATCATAACTGTTACTACCCAAATCTTCCCTGTTATAAGGCACAATTTTAATAGTGCCTTTCTCTATTTCTTCTAAAATCCTGGTATCGCTTAAGATCATAAATGGTTGATTGGTTAATTCGTTTATTGGTTAATTTGTGCCGAAAATTATTTCTTTCGCAAATATTCAATCAAAAATCTGCAATCAAAAATCTAAAATCGTTTTATGCCGTTGGTTTATCAACAAAATATTAACGCAGTAACTAAAATGGGTGTTTGGCATATTGCCGAAACAGAAGATTTTTTTAAAGCAGTGCCATTGCAAAAAGAAATTACACATCCGCACAAGCGATTGCAGCATTTGGCCGGCCGTTTTTTATTGAAGGATTTATACCCCGATTTTCCTTTAGCATTAATAAAAATTGCCCAAACCCGAAAACCGTTTTTAGAAGATGAGGCTTATCATTTTTCCATATCGCATTGCAAAGATTATGCAGCGGTTTTAATAAGTAAAGCATTAAGGGCGGGAGTAGATATAGAAATGGTGAATGAAAAAATTGACCGTATCATCCCTAAATTTTTAACTGCAGAAGAATGTTTTTTATTTCCCGAAGGAGCATTAAAAAAAACGGCAACCCTTTTTTGGAGCGTAAAAGAAAGTGTGTACAAGTGGCAGGGCACAGGAGGAACAGATTTTAAAAAACATATCCGTATAGAAAAATTTACCGGTAATTTACAAGAAGGTATTGTGCATTGCATATTTAAAAACACAATACCATTGCAGGTACATTATCTTTTTTTTAATAATAATTTTTTAACCTGGGTGTTAAGTGATCACTGAGGCAATTTTATTTGCAGGGTCCTGGTTGAGCAAAAATTTTAGTGTTTCGTACAACTGAGGGTAATGCGATTTCATAGCACCCGGTTTTTCAAAAAATATCTCCACACTCTCAGCCCAAAACTCCTGGAAATTTTTTACGGCATATTCAGAATACAATCCACCTTCTACAGTTTTTTCTGTATTGTAGGCTTTATTGCCATCGCTTATAAACCCATTGTATAAATTCCTGAAATTTTTATCTGCATTTTCTTCCACTACAAAAGTTTGATAATACAAGGCATGCGCCAATTCGTGCAAGCCCACGTTTTGCCCATCATCAGGTATAGCATAACCTTCTAAAAAATGTTTCCACGATAAATTTATGGCGTGGCCCGAAACATTGCCCTCTAAAAAACAAATACTGTTTTGCACCCTCATAAACTCCCGTGGATATACATGAATAAATTCAAAATTAGGCAACAGGTATTTTTTTAAACCAAACGTAAGCTGTATTGCAGCAGCACTTATTAATACAGGCATTTCTTTATAGCCTTTATTATCATGAATTTTAAAAACTTTATGTGCAATAAAGTTTTGTACCCTTTCAATAAATCTTGCTTTTTGTATTGAAGAAAGATCATTAAAATAAGCAAAGCGTTTGGTGAGTATTGCAGTTAATTCCTTACCGGTAAAATTTAATTCATCGCCATAATAGGTTAAATGAGCAGCGCCTTTTTTGGAATAACTTTTGGGTAGGTCAGCTGTAGAGAAATCATCAGATTCATTCTCATCTCCATTGCTGATATTTCTTTTTATTCGGATTAAGACAAAAATAAAAATAGCAATAAATGCAATTACCATTGTTGCATCAGGCGTATAATGCTCTTCTTTTTCAGGTTGATTATTTATTACCCGGTCTGCGGTATTTAAAAGTTCTTTTACATCAGGAAAACTATCCATCCCCGGAGGCAATTCGTTTTTCTTTAAATAAATATCAATATCCTTTCCACCCGGTACTTTGTAAGTAACAATGGTATTTTTTTCATTAGGCGGAATATGGTACGTTGTATCAAAGGGCATATAAAAAATTAATCTTCCTTATCGTCATAATCACCATCAAGCAAAGGAATATCACTGACAGATGCACCCGCAATCCCCTTTACACTGCCATACATACCACTGGTGCTCAGCAAAACTTTTTCTAATTGTTTTTCTCTTTCCTTCCACAGTTTTTCCATCTGTATGCGTTCTTTCATTATGCTTTGTTTCATGGCCATAAACCCTTCTACAATGGCTTCCATTTGCCCTCTGAACTCGTTGCCGGTTAAATAATCGTACAGCATCTTCATTTTATCGCCTTTACCCTCCTGGGCTTTTTGTGTTTCAAACACCTTTATTATTCCAGAGCGTAATAAATAAGAAACGCTGCTTACTTCACTAAAATTGCATACCCACACGCCATCTTTTTCACCAAACTTATCCATATCCTTAGGAAAAACCTGCGATACCAAAATAGCCACATCGCTCCCACTGGTACGTTTATCTGTTTTTAATTTATCGATCCAGCTGTTGCTCCAGGCTTTGGTGCGTTTGCTTTCGTAAATAATTCTGCCGCAAACCACGCCGCTGTTATTGCGAACTAATTGTATGCAATCGGCACCTTCTACACCTTTACCCACTTCTTCAATAATATCAAAAGGAAAATTATCTTTTAATATTTCTTCCAGTAATGCTTCCTGACTTTCGCCCTGCAATTGCATACTGCCCTGTTCACTCTTACGTTTTAATTCTTCAATTAATTTTTGCTGCTGCTCCATTTGCAGTTTGTACTCTTTTGTTTTAAGATCAAACAGTTCCTGTTCTCTTTTAATGGCGCTTTCTTCAATTTCTTTTCTCTTTTCTAAAAAACGTTTTTCAATTTCTACTTCTAAATTCTTTTGTTTTTCTTCCAGTGCATTTTTATCTCTTAATAAATCCAGTTCTTTCTTTTGCAGCTCCTGCAGCTGTTGTGTTTTTATCCGGGCATCTTCTTCCAGCGATTTTAATTTTGCCGCAGTTTCTTCACCGGCTTTTTTTATTGCATCATTTACCAGTACAGTTTTTTGTTTATCAAATTCTTCCTCTTTCTTTTTTTGCCAGTCAATCATTTTACCACGCAATTCTTTCTCTACCTCATTCTTAAGGCTTTCATTTAATTCAAACTGGTGGCCACAATTGGGGCATTTTACTTCGGTTGCCATTAATTATTTTTTTACAAGATAAGAAGTTGTTTCAAAAGAGGGTAACACAATTGATTTTTAGCCTCTGTTTCCAAAAAATTTAAAGCTGTATAAAAAAATAAAAAGTTTTTTTCAAAAAGTTAAATCCAAGCCAAACCTTTCTGTCGTAACTGTTACGCATGCTAATTCTACCCCTGTAAAAGCTGATTGCTTTTTCCCTTTTCAACTTCCAAAAGGAAAATTTTTACAAACAATTCAAAATTTTTAAATTTATGAAACGGAAAATTTACGCAGCAGTTATGCTGATGGCCATGCTTGCAAACACCTTTCCAGTATGGGCATCCAGCCACAGGGAAGCACCTTTAATTGCCGATGATCCATTGGCAGATAACACAGATGTCTATGCTTTTAAAAGCCCTTCAAACCCCAACAAGATTATCCTTATAGCTAATTATGTTCCTTTTCAGTTGCCGCAGGGCGGACCAAATTTTAGCCACTTTGGCGAAAATGTACGTTACGAAATTCATATTGATAATAACATAGCCACCAGTGGCGATGATATTATTTACCGCTTTACATTCAGTAGAAAAAATGAAGACCCCACTACTTTCTTTAACATCCGCCTTGGAAAAGAAAATTTAAAAACAACTTATACTTTAGAAAGAAGTATGGATGGCGGAAGAAAATTCAGTAAGATAATAACAAATGGGACCGTGCCTCCACCTAATATTGGTGCAAGGTCTATCAGTTCGCCGGTAGGTTTAAATGCACCTAATTACGAAACCTTAATGACAGCGGCAATTAAAAATGCAAGTACTGGCGAAAAGGTTTTTTGTGGTCCTGTTGATGATCCGTTCTTTGTGGATTTAGGTGGCATTTTTGATTTGGGTGATGCCCCACGCCAGGGCCCAACACATGCCGAAGATGGCTTGAAATGTTTAAATGTGTCAACCATTGCTTTGGAAGTTGATGTAGCCACTTTACAAAAAGATCATAAAGCTGTAACCCAGGCTGCTAATATTTTAGATCCAAACTTTGTTATAGGTGTTTGGGCTTCTGCAAGCAGGCAAAAAGTTACTACATTAAAAGACTTTTCTAAAAGAGACCATGATGATGATAATGACCGTGATTACAGGGATAATGATAACGATGGTGATAATCCTTATGTATCTTACGAAGGCCCATGGATACAGGTTTCAAGATTGGGTATGCCCTTAACCAACGAAGCGGTTATCCCTATCGGTGATAAAGATCTTTGGAACAGGTTAACACCTTACCAGGACCTTAGCAGACTTAGTAAATTTGGTAATTATTTTTATAATCCTGAGCTGGCTTTATACATGGATGACGCACAATTTGGTGGTGCTGTACCGGCATTTAAACCTTTAAGGGTGCAAAAAAAATCATTAGGCCAGTTTGGTTTTGGTAACGGACAGAATGGTTTGTTCGGATTAAAAGGCAACGCCGCATTAAATGGTACAGCTTTAAGCGAAGCAAATTTTGGCGGCTTATTATTACCCGGTGCCAACAAACCACGTTCGGTTGATCTGTGGCCAATTTTTCACACAGGTGTTCCTAATTTAGCACCTTATCAACTGGCAACCGGTAAACCAACCGGCAATCCTCTTGCAGTGGGTAAACCTTTTATCAATAATTTTCTTCCCAATGGTGGCGACATGTTAAGATTGAATATGGCGGTACCGGCTACACCCCGTAACTCTCCCGATTTTAGTTCGGAAGGTTTGGTGCAGGCCGCAGTGTTAGGTTTATTAGATCCCCGGTTTAATGCAAACACCAGCATTCAGTTTATACCTAACATGGATGGTTTTCCTAACGGAAGAAGGCTGGAGGATGATGTAACAAGAATAGAATTACAGGCTGTTAGTGGTGTGGTATTAGCTGCCATTGGTTTGTGGTACGATGATTATACTTTAGGAGGCAGCCCTGTTACACCCCAACTTTTAAATGTGGTGGGTTATAATACAGGTATTGGTGCTAATGATGTTGCATTTAAATCATCATTTCCTTTTGAGCAAACACCATGGGCAGGTACACACAATTGCGATTGTACTACTCCAATGGCTGTTGCCAACGGATCATCCTCTTCAAACATACCTGCTGGTGCTGTAAATAATTTTTTACCGCAGGCTAATGTAAGTAATGTAAACAAAAGCTTTGGTTCGCTGTTGGCAGTACCAGATGTGGTGATGAAAACATCTCCCAATCCTTTTGTTGATAATACAACCATACAGTACCAGGTAAAAACACCTGCACATGTAACGATCGCTGTTTATGATGCACAGGGTAAAGAGGTAAAAGTATTGGTTAATAAAAACCAAAATACAGGAAGTTATACGCAAAGCCTTAATGGCAGCGGACTTGGTGCAGGCATGTATTTTGTAAAAATTATTAAAGATGGTGAGGTTAAGCAAACGCTTAAAGTAATAAAAGAATAATTAAAAGAATTCTGTCAGACTGAGCTTGTCCAAGGCGGGTTAGCTAATTGCACCGGTTTCGACAAGCTCAACCTGACAAATTTTAGATAATCAGTAAAAAATAAAAGGGATTACATGTACAGATTTCTATTTTCTGTATTTGCAATCTTTTTTATTAATAAAAAAAGCGAAGTAAAAAACTTCGCTGAGTAAATGTGACCGAGACTGGATTCGAACCAGCACGCCGTTTCCAGCGCCACCACCTCAAGGTGGTGCGTCTACCAATTTCGCCACCCGGCCAAGTATAACGATTGCAAATGTAAGGTGATTATTTTTTCAGAACAATTCTAAACGTTGTTCCTTTACCCGGCTCACTATGTTTTACAAATAATTCGCCTTTGTGGTATTGTTCAATAATTCTTTTAGATAAACTTAATCCTAAACCCCAGCCACGTTTTTTTGTAGTAAAGCCCGGCTTAAAAACTTTGGCAATGTTTTGAGAACTGATGCCTTTACCACTATCTTTTACATCAATTGTTATGTTGGCTGCTTCCTTTTTTATATTGATGCCGATACTGCCCTTTCCATCCATGGCATCTAATGCATTTTTTAATAAATTTTCAATTACCCAGTCAAATAAAGGGGCATTTATTTTTGCAATAATTTCAGTTTCATTAAAACTGTTGATGCTGAAATTTACTTTGTCGGTAGCCCTGCGTTTTATATACGCCACCATATCTTCAATTTGAATTACAATATTTTTTTCCTCTAATTGTGGTGTGCTTCCAATTTTGCCAAAACGATCACTTACTAATTTAAGGCGGTCCACATCTTTAGCCATTTCGATGGCAATTTTTTCGCTTTGCGGATTGTCTTTAAGCATTTCTACCCAACCCTGCAAAGACGATAATGGTGTGCCCAACTGATGTGCTGTTTCTTTTGCCATACCGGCCCACACCTGGTTTTGTGTAGATTTATTTCGGGTAGAAACCGTTATTAAAGTAATGATAATAAATAACGCAACAATGATGAGCTGTATAATTGGATAGTAACGCACTTCTTTTAATAAAGCAGAATCACCATAATAATATTTGTTGATGTATAAGGGATCTTTGCTTATCTCTACAGTTATCGGCTCGTGCTGGTTTTTAAATTCTTCAATTTTATTTCTTAAATAATTGGTATCCGATTTTACTTTGTTGGAATCTAAATTGGAATAATCATTTGGCCCAAGTGGAATATCTTTTTCGTTGGTGCCAATAATAGGTATTGCTGTATTTTCTGCTGTGATGGTGTTGGTAAGTTCTATTGCTGATGGTTCGGTACTGTTACCCCTTGTTTTTAAAGCCTGCACCCACACATTTACTTTTTTTCTTTCGTCGGCAGCAATTTTTTTAGACAAATAATTAGAATAAAATACCGTGCCGCTTACAATTGCAATTGCAATTACGGCCAATGCAGTACGCCAGTTTATAAATTGTGAAACCATAAGTAAAAATAAGGAATTAGGAATTAGGAATTTGTCTGCAGACTGGCAGGTTGGGTATTAGGTGTGAAGTATTAGCTATGAAAATGTATTATGTTTGTGCAAAACATAATTAAAGCTCACCAATGGTATGCCGTACAAGTGAGTGACACAACTATGTTGAGCAAAGAACCTTAGTTAGTAACAAAAAAATAAATGCAAAGTCCATCTGTAGCAATTGTTATTTTAAACTGGAACGGAAGAAAATTTTTAGAACAATTTCTTCCTTCGGTTATAGCATCGGTGTATGATAATAAAAAAATTATTGTGGCTGATAATGCCTCAACAGATGATTCGGTTATTTTTTTACAACAGCAGTATCCGCAAATAGAAATTTTACAAAACAGCAGCAACGAAGGTTTTGCGAAAGGATATAACACTGCATTAAAGCAGGTGCAAAGCGATTATTATATTTTATTAAACAGCGATGTGGAAGTTACTCCCGGTTGGATAACGCCGGTTATAGATTTGATGGAGAGTGATACCACAATAGCGGCATGCCAGCCCAAATTATTAGCTTACAACTATAAAAATCAATTTGAATACGCCGGTGCCTGCGGCGGATGGATAGATAAATTTGGTTACCCGTTTTCGAGAGGAAGGGTATTTGATATTTGCGAAGATGATAAAGGGCAGTACAATAATGCAGCTCAATGTTTTTGGGCCAGCGGCGCTGCATTGTTTGTAAAGGCTTCGGTATACCATGAGTTGGGTGGATTGGATGAATACTTTTTTGCCCACCAGGAGGAAATAGATTTTTGCTGGCGTTTACAACTGGCCGGGTATAAAGTGTATGTGCAGCCTGCATCGGAGGTATATCATGTTGGTGGCGGTACATTAGCAAAAGGTAGCAGTAAAAAAACTTACCTCAATTTCAGGAACAACCTCATTATGCT
>NZ_JANPCM010000343.1:0-2921 GCF_031430955.1 Ferruginibacter sp. | reverse complement strand
AAAAAACCGGCAGGCAAAAAAAAGGGCACCTCACAGTTAAATCTTCTTTTTAAATTAATTGATTTAAACGGATTTAATTTTTTCCAAAAACTATATAATAAAAACACGAAATTATATAACAGTTTTATATAACGGCTAAATTAATTTGCAGTTGCTTTATTATGACTATACTCAACAAAGAACAACTGCAAACCTTTATTGAAACCAATAACCTTAAAAGGGTAAACGGGTTAATTGTTTTTGATGCCGAAGTTGTTTTTTATAACAATAACAATGAGCATAAAATTAATTCTTCTGTGCAAATTATTATTTTACCCAATGCTGCAGCCGTATATATTTTCGAGTTTTTTAAAGAAGAATATCAGCAAACTGAAATGTACAGCACCAATGATTATCAATTCAACCTTTCTAATACCAATGTACTGGAAATAAAAAAAGACAATGGCAGCCCCAAGCTTTTAATTTCTTTACTCCAACAATAAAACCCCATTTTAATTTCGGGTTACATTAAAGTTTATATATAATTGCATTACCGTTGTAATTGTACAACCTAATAACAACCTGTATGAAATTATATATCCGCAATATGGCATGCGAAAGCTGTAAAGTATTGGTAAAAGAAGAACTGGAAAAAATAGGTGCCCACCCTTTAAAGGTGGAGCTGGGCGAAGCTGATATCAAAGAAAAACTTTCTGAAAAAAAACTGGGACAATTTGCTGTTGCTATAAAAAAAGCCGGGTTGGAGCTTGTAAAAAGCAAAGAAGGTGTACTGGCCGACCAGATAAAAGCTTTAATTACAGAATATATAGATAATAACAGCCGCATTAAAATTAATTTATCCGATTACCTGAGTAAAAAGCTTAATTACGATTATGCTTATTTATCCAGTTATTTTTCTGCGATGCAGGCCAACACAATTGAACAATACACTATTGCATTAAAAATTGAAAAAGTAAAAGAAATGCTGGTGCTGGAAGATTTAACCCTTACTCAAATTGCCGACAGGCTAAACTACAGCAGTGTATCGCATATTTCAACCCAGTTTAAAAAAGTAACAGGCTTACCAGCATCTCATTTTAAAAAATTAAGAAGCATCAGAAGAAAAACTATACAGGATTTGTAGAGAATTTTTGTGACTAATCCTTTTTATTTGTTTGCAGTTACTCCAATCATTACTCCAAAATCACCATCGGTTTGTATCCAGTTTTGCTCAGGCAAATAAGTTCGGGAAACAAAACCATCCAAATACAAAGCATTTTTACAACCCATATTTTTAAAATAGATTGCAAAATCATAAAAGTTGATTTCATTTTTCGACATGGCGAAAACAATGCTGTTATCAGGCAAAATTCCCACACCGTTTCTAATATTTACATTGGCAGAACCCTTTGTAAATGCATTATGTATTTTCCCATCAATTAACAGCATTGGGCCAGATTGTGCAGCATATTTTATTTTGCCATTGTTAAAAAATTTGCTGGTGGTGCAAATAAAAGGAACGTTATCATCAGTAATATAAAAAACGCCATTGGGCTTAAGGTAAAAATTACCTGTTGCATTTGCTTTGTTTAAAGGAGAAATTATTTTTTTATCTTCTATAAAAAGGCCAAGGGGAGAATTATCCGTTTTATACATTCCTGCATTTGCAGCAAATAATAATTTTTTATTTTTTTTCTCTACCCATAATTTAAGGTTTTCAATACTTTTAAAATTTTCATTAGCATCATTTTTCCAATACAGTTTTAGTTCCTGCTTTTTTATATCAATGATATAAGTTACAAAACGGTCACCGGCATTTTTTTTGTTTTGGGCAAATACAAATTTTTCTGCAAGCGCAAGAAATAAGACAGCCGTTAATATAAAACCAATATTCGTTCGCATAAATACCATTAATTTATACAGGCCAATATTTTTCTACTGTAAAATATATTTTAGTTCCTGCTCCTATTTTGCTTTCAATAGTAAACTGTCCGTTTATAGACGCAGCACGCTCTTGCATATTGATCAATCCCGGGGTTTCTTTTTGCTGATTTACATCAAACCCTTTACCATCATCAAAAATAGTTAGTTGTATTTTATCTTCAACAGCTTTTATATTTATTATTACATTCTCTGCCTTTGCATGAGAGGCGACATTGATAAGGGATTCCTGGCAAACCCTGAAAAAATCTATTCTCGTTTCAGGTGTTAAATTTTCTTCATCATATTCACTTGTAAAACTGCAGGATACACCATTCAAAAGAGAAAATTCATTACAAAGCCATTCCAGTGTGGCGTTTAATCCTAATTCATCAATCAAAGCCGGACTAATTGAAAAAGAAATTCTTTGAATTGCTTTGATCAGCATTTTGGAAACAGCCACAGCATTTTCAATCCGTAAATTTAATGCTTCTGGTAAATGGGGCATATTAACAGCTATCCATTCTACATCCATTTTTATTGCAACAACAAGCTGGGCAAGTTCTTCATGTAATTCGTAGGCTATATATTTTTTATCTTTTTCAACCCTTTTTTTAAAATTTGCAGCTATGTTTTTAAGTTTTACATATTTTTCCTCTGCTTCTTTTTCAATTACTTTTCGTTCTGTAACATCTTTTGCAATAGCAAAAACTATTTCTTTATCAGGTGAATAAATCGAGGTCCATTCAAGCCAAATAATCTCACCTTTTTTTGTTACATAACGGTTTACAAAATTGCGTAACGTGTTACCACTAAGTAAACCAACCCTGTTTTTTTGTGTAAAATCCCTGTCTTCTGGATATATAAATGATGCAACTGGCTGTGCAAATAATTCTTCTTTTGTAAAACCCAATTTATCAATAACAGCCTGGTTAATTTTTTTAAAGAACCCGTCTTTTCCTGCAATGCAAACAAGATCCGGTGTCATTTCAAAAAAAGCGGATAATTCAAATTCGGAGCTC
>NZ_JANPCM010000342.1:0-6461 GCF_031430955.1 Ferruginibacter sp. | reverse complement strand
CACTTTGATAAGCCCCGTTATTGTTTGGATGGAAAGCGATGCTGCCATTGCTGCCTGCCAGCCCAATTTTTTAGCCTACAACGATAAAAATAAATTTGAATATGCCGGTGCAAGCGGCGGATGGATAGATGAATTTGGTTACCCTTTTATGAGAGGGCGTGTATTTGATGTTTGCGAAACTGATAACGGACAATATGATACACCGCAGCAATGTTTTTGGGCAAGTGGTGCTGCATTATTTGTTAAAGCAAAAATTTATCATGCAATGGGCGGACTGGATGAATATTTTTTTGCACACCAGGAAGAAATTGATTTTTGCTGGCGGCTGCAAAGGGCAGGCTATAAAATTTATGTGCAGCCGGCATCGGTAGTGTACCATGTTGGTGGTGGTACTTTGCCCAAAGGCAACAGCAAAAAAACTTACCTCAACTTTAGAAATAATTTAATTATGCTGGCTAAAAATTTTTCTTTTGCAGCAGCATTATGGAAAATTCCTTTTAGAATGGCATTGGATGCAGTGGCTGCATGGAAAAGTTTATTAAGCGGCGATGGCGGCTATTATGTTGCTATTTTAAAAGCACATATTGGTTTTTTTAAATGGTTGTTTATAATAAAAAAACACCGGGCATTACCTGTAAAAAAAGACGTGCAGTTAAAAGGGTGGTACAATGGATCGGTGGTGTGGCAATATTTTATAAAAAAGAAAAAAACGTTTTTAGAAATTGTTAATAATAAATAAGTTTTTTTAACAGTTACGCCTTATTTTTGCACAGCAAATTTTTAATACATGGCACACGAAATTATAGACAACTCTGATAAGGATTTTACGCATAACTGGGTGTCGTCGTCACGTTTTATCTGGTTCTGCCAGGTTTTTTTAGTGGTGGCTTTAGTTTTAGGGGGTTGCTATAATTTATATACCCACCGATACAAAGGAAAACCGGAGGTAAAGGTGCCGGAAAATACCCTGTACAATCCTAAATACAAATAAAAATTTTTGTTGTAGCAATACAACCCTTATTTTTGCCGTCCGAAAAACGGTACTTTACTTTGAAGCTCCAGCTTCAAGAAAAAGTAAAAAGTTCTTAACATGGAAGCTGGAGCTTTTAGATACAAGCGGAAGTAGCTTCCCGATAAATATCGGGAGTAGAGCATCTAGCCTTAGGCTAGACCAAGGTTGGGGCAGCGTTAAAAAATTGAAAATATTAGTTCTTAAAATACACAAGCGGAAGTAGCTCATTTGGTAGAGCACGACCTTGCCAAGGTCGGGGTGGCCGGTTCGAGCCCGGTCTTCCGCTCAAACAATTTATCCTGACATTTTTGTTGGGATTTTTTTTCTATACCAGATTCTCTTTTTTTAGAGAATAAATACACTCGGGTGGTGGAACTGGTAGACACGCAGGACTTAAAATCCTGTTTACAGTAATGTAAGTGTGGGTTCAACTCCCATCCCGAGTACTTAACAAACAATAAAAGCCTTGATAGTATTGACTTTCAGGGCTTTTTTGTTTTTTGTTGGGGGCGTTTTTTGCATTTGCATTTCACTAATAATCTTCATTGTTTCCACACTTACAGTGGCCCCGCCAACACAACAAAAGACAATCGCAATACATCGCAGATCATAAGTACATCCACACTACCGAGGCCTGCGAAGTGCAGGAGTTGGAAACCTTAACTGAACAGCTTACAAAACATCATCCGTCCGGATAAATTATATTTACAAATCTTTAAAAATAAAACATGGCAAAAGCAAAAGCATCTGTAGCAATTATACAAGAAAAAATAGTAGATAAAATACATTTAGTACGAGGGTTAAAAGTTATGATAGATAAAGATATTGCTGAATTATACGGCGTTGAAACCAAACGGTTGAAAGAGCAGGTAAATAGAAATATAAACCGCTTCCCCAGTCATTACATGATTGAACTGACCAAAGATGAATACGAAAGTTTAAGGTCGCAAAATGCGACCTTAAAGCAAGGAGCCCATACAAAATACCTTCCGTATGCCTTTACAGAGCATGGCGTACTGATGTTGGCAAATGTTTTAAAAAGTGGCAGAGCAATAGAAATGAGTATAAAAATTATTGATGTTTTTGTAAAGCTTCGGGAAATGTTACTTACCCATACAGATATTTTATTAAAGTTGGAAATATTGGAAAAGCAAGTAGTGCAAAACAGCGATGAAATACGAACTATTTTTGAAGCCTTGAAACAGTTATTAAATCCGCCACAGGAACCAAGAAAAAGAATAGGTTTTAAACCCGATGATATTTAAAATGGAAAAACTCCAGTCCTTGATTGGGGTTTTTGTTTTAGATAAAGCACGGCAGGTAAACATGCTGTGCCGCCCACTGCGGCTAAAGATTTTATGCATCGAGTATCAATAATTTTTAAATCCTGTCGCATTATGCGGGGGTGAGTTATTACTTACTGCTTTATTTGAGATATATCAATTATTGGTGCGATGGGGCTTCGTGGTATTAGTAGCGGCTAAGTGTAATTGAAGGATACGCCGTGGGTTAAAAATCCGACGGCGGCGAAGATTAATAATAGAAGCCATGATAGCACTAGCTTTCAGGTCTTTTTTAATGTTAAGGGGCAATATAGGGGGCGGTTTTCATAAATAAAAAAGCTGCCTAAAAAAGCAGCTTCATTTTATAAAAATTTATTTCTTACTTCAAATTATGATACACCTTCTGCACATCTTCATCCTGCTCTAATTTATCAACTAATTTCAACACATCATTAGCCCCTTCTTCATCCAGCTCCATTGTGGTGGTGGGGATACGGGTAAGTTCTGCTGTTACCACTTCTATTTTCTTTTCGTCCAATGCTTTTGCCATGTGGCCAAACTCTGTAAATGCCGTGCGGATGATGATATTGCCTTCACTGTCTTCGCCAATTTCTTCCAGGCCGTAATCAATCAATTCCAGTTCCAGGTCTTCTAAATTTTGGCCGGTATTTTTTATTTTAAATTCTCCCAAACGGGTAAAGCCAAATGCCACACTGCCGCTGGTACCTAAAGAACCACTGCATTTTGTAAAGTGCATCCTTACATTAGCCACCGTTCGGGTTGAGTTATCGGTTGCGGTTTCAACCAATATAGCAATGCCATGCGGCGCATGACCTTCGTAAGTAATTTCTTCGTAGTTGCTGGTATCTTTACCCATGGCCCTTTTAATAGCCGCTTCCACACGGTCTTTGGGCATACCACATGCTTTTGCATTCAGGTAGCATCGTCTTAAGGCCGGGTTGTTATTGGGGTCGGGGCCGCTGGCTTTTACAGCAATGGCAATTTCTTTTCCAATACGGGTAAAGTTTTTTGCCATCTTATCCCAGCGGGCAAACATGCTGCTTTTTCTAACTTCAAATATTCTTCCCATGAGATTGGTTGATTGGTTTACTGGTTTACTGGTTTACTGGTTGATTAGTTTATTGGTTTATTAGTAAAGCAGTTATTCGGGATGCAAATTTAAGGAAAATCATTGCTTAAAAATAAAGTATGGTAACAGAACCCATTTACAAAGTTGTGCAAAATAAATGTTGCTGAAATTTAAAAGCTGCAGTTCTCCTTTAGAGGTTAGGGGCATCAGGGGCTTAAAAAAGCGACACCCTTTTACAGGTGCCGCTTAAACCTAAAGTATAGCCACTTAAAAGGTATAGCCAAGAGAAACTTTTACCACACGGTTATAAGCTTTAAAATTATCGTTCTTATCTAATTTTGATAAGCCGTAATCGTAACCGGCTTTTATGTTTAAGCCATTACCAAATGCATAACCAACGCCACCGGCAAGGCCAAGGTCAACACGGTTAAAATTATCGGTAAGTTCTAATTTTTTATTGTATAAAGAAATGCCTAATACACTTGTATTAATATGAAGATTAGTTTTTGCCAGGTAAGAAATTTGAGGGCCTGCATAAATGCTTAGCCCTTTTGCCACTTCGGCTTTTAAAACTAATGGCACATCAATGTAATGCGATTCTACTTTTGCACTGGCATTAACACCTAAAAATTTAAGGGCATCAATTTTTAAATCTCCCTGCATGGCATACCCTTTTTGCGAATACATTACACCGGGCTCAAAAGAAATTTTTTCGCTTAAAGGAATGCTGGCATAGCCGCCAATATTAAAGCCAGTACGGCTTTTGGTGCTGATGAAACCATTGGTAAGATCAACTACTTTGTTAAGACTGTTAAGTGCATCTCCCTGCCAGTTGGCAATGTTTACACCGGCTTGCACCCCGTAACTGATTTGTGCGTTTGCGCTGCTGATAATTATTAAACTGAAAACAGCAAGAGTAAAATTTTTTTTCATAAATGTTGGAGCAGTGTTTTAAGAGGCTGCCTGCAATATTGTTATTGAATAGTGTGCCATATTTTTTTTGGTTAGATAAAAAAACGTTAAAGCAACTGCTGTTCACTAACGTTTAACAAAAGCTCCTTTTTTAAAAAACATTTTTTACCGCTGTACATTTATGTAAGTTTGTTGAGTTAAAAAAATTGTTATGGAAAATAATGCAGTGTACTACAGCGACTATTTGCAATTAGACAAAATAATTGAAGCACAGCAACCCGAAAGTTTTAAAGAAGGAAAAATTGCAGCACATGATGAAATGCTTTTCATCATTATTCACCAGGCGTATGAATTATGGTTTAAACAAATTTTGTTTGAAGTAAATTCTGTTATTGGTATTATGAGTAAACCTGCTTTGAATGATAATTCTCCCGAAATGCAAACAGTGGTGCACCGTTTAAAAAGGGTAACAACTATTTTAAAAGTACTGGTGCAGCAGATTGATATTATGGAAACAATGACGCCAATGGATTTTTTAGATTTCAGGGATATGCTGCGACCGGCATCAGGTTTTCAGAGTTACCAGTTTAAAATTGTTGAAGCAAAGCTGGGTTTAAAATTTGAACAGCGGCACGGACAAAATTATTACACTTCTCAATTAAAAGAAAAAGATATTGCTGTTATTAAAGATGCAGAAAATGGCCAATCGGTTTTAGAATTAATTAATGCATGGTTAGAAAGAATGCCTTTTATTACAAATGAATTCTGGAATAATTATCAGCAGGTATATGTAAACAGTTTGGCCGAAGCAGAAAAAAATAATGCAGAATTTTTTGCCACTACTTTTAATGACAGTAATGCTGAAAGAAATTTATCACCCAAAGCCTGCCGTGCTGCATTGTTCATTATGCTCTATCATGGTTATCCCATGCTGGAATTACCTTTTCAATTATTAGATACCCTTTTAGAAATTGACAACCAGTTAGGCAACTGGCGCAACCGTCACATTAATATGGTAAGGCGAATGATTGGCACACGAATTGGCACTGGTGGCAGCAGCGGTGCCGGTTATTTAAAAGCTGCTATGGATAAACATTATATTTTTAAAGAGCTTACACAACTAAATAGTTTTTTAATTAACAGAAGACAGTTGCCTGTGTTACACAAAGAGTTGGTGGAACGGTTGGGGTATTTGCAGTAATTTTCTTTACTCATAATTTTACAACTTATGCAAGATCAAACTATACAAAAATTACAACTGATACTTACTGGTGCTACCGGCATGGTAGGTGAAGGTGTATTGCACGAAGCCTTACAAAATGATGCAGTAGAAAAAATATTGGTGATCAACAGAAAACCCTGTGGTGTAACACATCAAAAATTGAAAGAAATTATACATGCCGATTTTGCCAACTTATTGCCTGTAGAAAATGAATTAGTAAATTATAACGCCTGCTTTTTTTGTTTGGGTGTTTCATCTGTTGGTATGAAGGAACCGGAATTTTTTGAAAAAACATACACCTTAACAATGTATGTGGCAAAAGTATTAAGCAACCTAAATCCGCAAATGACCTTTTGCTATATTTCAGGTGCAGGCACCGACAGTACAGAAAAAGGCAGGCAAATGTGGGCAAGAGTAAAAGGCAAAACAGAAAATGATCTGCTGAAACTGCCTTTTAAAAAAGTATATAATTTAAGGCCGGGTATTTTACAACCCACTAAAGGTTTAAAAAATACTTTAAAGTATTATCATTACTTCGGCTGGCTGTTACCCATTATTAGGTTTATTGCGCCAAAATATATTTGCAGTTTAAAAGAGCTGGGACAGGCCATGATTAACGTTACCCTAAAAGGTGATACCAGAAATATTTTAGAAGTAAATGATATTCGTGATGTAGCAAAAAATTAAACAACTGCACTTTTTTATTATTAAAATTTTATTTCCCTGTAATTTAAAAAGTGTGAATTATGCAAAATAAATCATGAATTATATAACAGTTACTTTAATCAGCTCATTTACCTTTACATCGGTTTCAAAGGGAAAAGGTTTTTATAGGAAAGTGAATTTAAAGGGGCTGGATTTTTATCCTGGTCCCTTTTTTATTTACAAATAAATTTATTTTTATTACTGTTGTTCAAGCTTAATTATAAAACTGATCCCTTT
>NZ_JANPCM010000341.1:0-10480 GCF_031430955.1 Ferruginibacter sp. | reverse complement strand
AAAACGTAGTTAAAGATGAAAAAGATAATGTTGTTGAAATGCTTAATTACAAATGTTGATAATAAAATAAATGCCCGGCCTCCCTCTCTTTCGGAGAGGGAAAGAGGGTGAGGCCATGAATAAGGAGAACATACCTATACCCAACTCAACATCTTTTAAGTTGGTGAGTAAAGTGAAAGATTACTTTCAGTTGATCAAATTCACTTTAAGTTTTATGGTGGTATTTAGTACGGTGGTTAGTTTTTTAATTGGATACAGTGAGCAGGAATATATATACAGTCAGAATAAAATAATATCAGTTCTTTTACTTTTTGTGGCAGGAATGTTAATCACGGGTTCGGCAAATGCTATTAACCAGGTGTTGGAAAAAAATTCTGATGCGTTAATGATGCGTACGGCTAAAAGGCCGGTTGCCAGTGGCAGAATGAGTGTTAATGAAGCAACAGCATTTGCAGTTATTGCAGGAGCTTTGGGTGTTTTCATTATGTGGAAGTGCTTTAATTTTCAAAGCGCCATGCTGGGTTTATTTAGCTTATTGATGTATGGATTTATTTATACACCACTAAAAAAAATAAATTCCATTTCTGTTTTGGTAGGAGCCATACCGGGAGCCTTACCCTGTTTAATTGGATGGGTTGCCGCAACAAACAGTTTTAGCACCGGCGGATGGATTTTATTCGGCATTCAGTTTTTATGGCAGTTCCCTCATTTTTGGGCAATTGCCTGGCTGGCACATAAAGATTATACAGCAGCAGGCTTTAAATTATTGCCGGGAGATAAAGGCCCAACAAAATTTACTGCAATGCAAACTGTTATTTACAGTGCATTAATGATTCCTATGGGTTTGTTGCCGTATGCAACAGGCATGAGCGGAAAGATGAGTATGTGGATTTTGCTGGCCTGCAACCTGTGGATGGTTTATGTAAGCATTCTATTATTTATTAGGATGGATGCGGCAAGTGCAAGAAAGGTAATGTTCAGTTCTTATTTTTATTTGATGATTGTGTTGCTGGCTTTGTTTGCAAATAAAGCAGTTCCTGTTTCTTAAAGGGAAAATAGTGAAGATTATTGTGAATAATTGCATAACATAATTAAAAATCAGTAAAGAAATATTGTTGAAGAGTGTCTCGCCTTAGGCCAGACCAATGAAGATGAATAGAATTAATAAAGCTGGGTACAAAAAATATTTTTAATAAAATTCCCTTTTAGGGTTGAGGTCATGAGTACAGTGGTAATGGAACAACGAAATAAAATACATCCGCATAAGTTAAACCTATGGTTGGGCATCGGAAGCATTTTAATGATGTTTATGGGTTTTACGAGTGCATACATTGTTAAACGTAACCAGGCAAACTGGACAAGTTTTGAATTGCCTTTGGCTTTTTGGTACAGTACCGCAATAATGGTGTTAAGCAGTATAACATTGTTTTTAGCAGGCCGCAGTTTTAAGCAAAGGGAAATGCAAAAGTACCGCAGCCTGATGACGACAACTATTGTGCTTGGAGTTCTTTTTATTGTGCTGCAAATAATTGGGTTTAAACAATTATGGAATATTGGAATAACATTACAGGCAAATGTCTCATTTTCTTTTTTATATGTTATTGTTGGGGTTCATGCGGCACATGTTGTTGGAGGTGTAATTGCATTATTATTTCTTTTTGCAAAAGCTTTTAGCACAAAAACAAGAATTTACAATTCGGTACCGGTAGAGGTTACCAGTACTTACTGGCATTTTGTAGATGCACTTTGGTTGTATTTGTTGTTTTTTTTATGGATGATAAAATAAGCAGTGCAAAGTTTTTAGTAAAGAGGTACACTAAGGTTTAATAGTAAAAATAAACAGGAACATAAAAGTTATATAAATGTCAACAACAGCAATACCAACAAATACCAAGTGGTGGAACGGGGGAAGAAGCCCGTTTAATGCCAGCTATGGTAAAGTGATGATGTGGTACTTTTTAATGAGTGATGCATTTACATTTGGTGCATTTTTAATTAGCTATGGTACTATCAGGTTTAGTGTAAACGACTGGGCCGATCCTAACCATGTGTTTAATTCTTTTCCGCTTGCGGGGCATGCTAATTTGCCTTTGGCATTTGTAAGTTTAATGACGTTTATTTTAATTTTTAGTTCTGTTACCATGGTATTGGCAGTGCATGAAGGCCATAATATGAACAGAAAAGGAGTGGAGAAATATATGATCCTTACCATTTTAGGCGGACTTGCATTTTTAGGTTGCCAGGCCTGGGAGTGGACGCATTTATTAACCGGCGAACATGTTGCGTTGTTAAAAGACGGAACACTTTCTGTATTACCAACAACAGTAAAGTCAAACCCTTGGGGATCACCTGTAGCACATGATGCCATGCTTGCTGCTTTGCAAACAACCCCACACGATCAATTAGTTTCTATTGCATCAACACTGCATCATAGTGCAGATGCAGGGGTACATCACGATTTATCAACAGTATCAAATGCCGAATTAATCAATACAATAAAAGCAGCAAATATTGAAGTAAGTAATGTGGGCAGGCCGGCATTTGGAAGTTACTTTTTTGGTATTACAGGCTTTCACGGTTTTCACGTATTTAGCGGCGTAGTAATTAATGTAGTAATGTATGCTAAAACAAAGATGGGTCATTTCGATCAGCGTGGCCATTACGAAATGATTGAAAAAGCAGGATTGTATTGGCACTTTGTAGATTTAGTGTGGGTATTTGTATTCCTTTGTTTTTATCTAATTTAGTTTAGGAGTTTAGAAAGTTTAGGGTTTAGATATGAAATCTGGCAACTAAACTTTCTAAACATCTAAACATCTAAACTTATTTATTAAAAGATTTAAAAAGAATTATGTCAGCACATTCAGCATCACCGGAAATAACTTTTCACCCCGAGCATACAGGCGGTACTAAAAAAATATGGAGAACATTTTGGTTACTCTCTGCCTTAACTATTGTAGAGCTTGGTTTAGGGTTATTGATTTATAATATTCACAAAGGCGAGCACCCCAATCATACATATGTATTAATGTTTAAGGGCATGGTGTGTATATTAACACTTGCAAAAGCTTATTATATTGTTTCAATATTTATGCATTTAGGTGATGAGATAAGAAATATGATAATGACCATTGTTGTGCCTTTATGTTTATTTATCTGGTTTATCATTGCATTTTTATGGGATGGCAACAGCTGGAAAACGATGCGTAATACTGATGCAGGCAGCCACCCCGACAGAACAGAGCAAGTACAAAAACCTGCTGCTATAGAAAAAGGATCGAAAGAATAATTTTTTATAAAAATAATTTACAGCCATCGCACAAAAGCGGTGGCTTTTTGTTTAAAAAAAATATATTAAGTGCAGAGAAAATGAGGTACATGTGGTTACATTCAGTACTTCTGCGTTTATTTCCATACCTCATTTTCTCTGCGCTAAAAAAATACAGATTTATAATTAGTATAAACTATGCTTTTGATTTTTGTTGATGTAAATTTGCAGTTGTTTAAACTTGAAAAGATGAAACAGAAACAAATTATCAGGCTGTTAAAAGTCCTTCCGCCAACCGGCGGAGAGGATTTAGGAGGGGCTTATGAATAAAAAAGCCCTGCTTGCTCTAATGCTTGCAATACTGATGCCGCTAACCGGTTATTTTCTGGTTAAATATTACAGCAAACAGGCAGTGCACATGCCCGGTAAATATTATTTACCTGATAGTGTGGTTGTAAGAGAAAGAAATGGAAAAAAAGTTACTGATACCATCCGGCATAAAGTAAAAAATATTCAATTCACCAATCAGCTGGGTAAAAAAGTTAGCCTCGATGATTTGCACGGAAAAATAATTGTGCTGGATTTCTTTTTTACACGTTGCCCTTCTATTTGCCCGGGTCTGGCAAAAAGTATGAAGCGCCTGCAGGATTCTTTTGTAAAAAACGACAGCATTGTTCAATTCATTTCTATAAGTATTGATCCGGAACATGACAGTGTTCCGCAATTAAGAAAATTTGCTGACCGATATAATATTAATCATGATACCTGGTGGATGGTAACAGGCGATAAAAAAGAAATTTATGACTTTGCAATAAATGAAATTAAAGCAAATGTTGCGGACCCGGGTGTGGATACTGCATTTATACATACCGAAAATTTCTTTGTATTAGACAGTAACAGAATTGTACGTGGTTTTTACAATGGCTTTGATAGTGTGAAGCAGGCAAAATTAGTAAGGGATATCCCTTTATTAATGCTGGAAAGAGATAAAACAGCACCTTCTGTTTTAAGAGATTTTATTCCTATTCTGCCAATAATATTTATTGCGATAGCCATTGTTTTTATAATAACCATTTTACTAAACCGAAACAGAAACAAACAAAAATAATATGTTACAACCTTCGATGCAAAAAAACGATACAAAAGCAAAATGGCTTATCACAATTTTTTCGGTAATTGTTTTTGCTGCTGTAACAGTTTTAGGTAAATATAATTTAGCAGGTAAAGTTGATTTACCTTTTAATGTGCATGTTTTTGCTTTAACCAATGCCATTATTAATTCTTTGGTAACTGTTTTGTTAATTGCCGGATTAATAATTGTAAAAAATAAAAACTACCTGCTGCACAAAAAAATTATGCTTTTTGCAATGGCATTGTCGGTATTGTTTTTACTTTCTTATATCTGCCATCACTTGTTTGCAGGCGAAGCTATTTATGGCGATACTGATGGTGTAAAAGGCTTGAGTGATGCAGAAACTGCAGCGGTCGGTAGCATGCGTACTGTTTACCTTACAACTTTAATTACACATATTCCGCTTGCAGGGTTAGCGCTGCCATTTATTTTATTTGCAGCTTACCGTGCCTTAACCGGCGATTACGAAAAGCATAAAAAAATTGTGCGTATTATTTACCCTGTATGGTTGTATGTGGCTGTTACAGGAGTTATTATTTATTTTATGATTAGCCCTTATTATAAATAAGCAGTTAAGTAATTTGCTCCACAATTATTTTTTGAGGACTTAAATAACTGATAACTACTTTAATTTTTTCTCCAACTTTTATATCTTTTGATAAGGCACTTGCTGCCTCATTTTTTGATAAAGGAATTTTTGCCTGTATCTTATCTCCAATAATGTTCAGGTAAATACCATGCTCGGAAATTTTATAAACTTCCGCTTCCACAGGTGTTTTGGCCTTATGTAATTTAACTGCAGCATAAAACTCCGGGATATAATTATTATTAAAAAGTTTAGCAGTTACCTTGTCTTTTTTTTCCATATTCTCCAGCGAAAATGTTACGGCTTCATTTAATTCCTGTTCGGTTGGTGGTATGCGCCAGGGCGAATGAGCAACAGGAAAAAAAAGATAACTGTCTATCTCTTTTACAAAAATTTTATCATCCGCCATTTTTAAATAACCAATAAAACTGTTTTCGGTTTTGGCTTTATTTAAAAGAACATCTAATGCTGTGTTGTATAAATACTGAATATTAGTGGCTATCATTTTATCGCCCCTGCCAGAAAGTTGCACAGTAAAATTTACCAGATCACCAATATGAAAAACATGTGTCTTTTTTATTACCCCTTCTTTTTTTAATTGCAGTTGTGTTTTATCATCAACAATACCATTAATGGTTTTCTTCTTTCCGTTTACTTCGTATTCAATCATCACGTATTGTTTTTCGTGATTAACAAAAGAAACTTTGCCTTGTACAATTGTATTGCTCATAAACTTAATTCAGTTATTGGATCCCAAAATATTTTTTTAAAATCTACTATGGTGTCATTTTTTACTGCAACACCATCTTTCTTTAATAATTCTTCCATTAATGTGGGGGTACCAAAATGGTGTTTACCGCTTAATATTCCATTTCTGTTAACCACACGTTGTGCAGGTACTTTTGGTTTGGCAGTATGTGCTGCATTCATTGCCCAGCCCACCATACGGGCCGAAAGTTTTGTGCCGAGGTATGCAGCCACAGCGCCATACGAAGTAACTCTTCCTTTAGGAATTTGTCTTACCACATCATAAACATCCTGAAAAAATGAAGCCCCTCCTTGAACTACGTTCGTTCTCTTTTCAGAGAACCCCGAAGGGGAGGAACTTGCAGTAAGATTCTTTTTAGAATTTTTCTCCTTCATTATTGAAAAGATACATAAATTATCCGGGTATTTAAGCCCCTCCTCTGGAGGCGTTTGGGGAGGCCTGTACTAATTCGCTGCGTTTTGGTTCAGGAACATTTATATATTTATAAGGGCAGTGCCTGCAGCCATTACCACAACAAAATCCTTTTTGCAAATGGTATTTTTCTGTAAGAACAATATAGCCCTGTTCATTATAGTAAAAATCTTCTCCTTCAGTCAGGTTATTCATTTTTTAATTGCTCCTGTAATTGGTCATCAATATTTTTTAGAGTTGCCGGTAAAGTAAACTTAAGATAATGTATTTTATTACTTTGGGCAATATCTAAACTTTCGTAGTGTGTTTTTATTTTCAATTCTTCTTTTACCTGCGTTTGTTGGTACACATCACCGCAATCTTCAACAATAGTTAAATCGTAAAGTTCAATTACTTTTTTTGTAAATAGATAAAGGTCAGGCGAATCAGTTTTTAAATGAATAACTCCTGATGGTTTTAAAATTTGCTGGTACAATCTTAAAAAACGGGGATGTGTTAATCTTTTTTTTGCTTTGGATACCCGTAACTGAGGATCAGGAAAAGTGATCCATATTTCATCAACTTCGCCAGGTGTAAAATAAGTAGCGAGCTTTTCAATTTGCGTTCTTAAAAATGCAGCGTTGTTTATTTTTTCTGTCAAACATTTTTTGGCACCAATATACATGCGGTTACCTTTAACATCAACACCAATAAAATTTTGTTGGGGAAACAGCTTTGCAAGGCCAACAGTATATTCGCCACGGCCACAGGCTAATTCTAAAATAATTTCATTTTCATTTTTAAAAAAAACTTGCCATTTGCCGGGCATGTGCTCAGGATATTCCAGCACATTGGCAAAGGTTTTTATATCCGCAAAACGTTGTAATTTTTTTTGAGCCATGGGGCGCAAAGATATAAATGCTGCAGCTAATTTAGAAGGATAATAAAGAAATACAAATCCGTTTAATAAAACAATAGATACGGCAGTAAGTTGTTTAAAAAACTTATCTCAATCAAATATAAAAATAAAATAACTAACCTACAAACCGCTCAAACTAATACCTACCTGAAATGGTTTTATTTGTGGCCCCACACCATCTTTTAATAAGTTATTTATCTGGTAACTGCCGAATAAAGAAAAATTACCCAAACCAATACGGCCGGTAACAGATAAACGGGTGCTGTTGAAAAAACGTTTACTGCTTTCTTTTTCGGTAAAAGAATTAACAGTGCCGCCGCTTCTGTTTAATAAAGTTTTCCCTTTAGTGTGTGCATTTAATAATGTGCCTACTTTAACGCCAATTGCAGCCTTAATACTTTTGTTGCTTTTGGCAGGGTTATCAGTAAACCTCAGCTCCACAGGTATTTCTAAAAAAGCGGTGGTTAGTTTATATTTTTTAAAATGATCTAAAGTATCTAAAGCTTTAAAAGGAAGGCTTGCTTTGGTAGAAGTGATATCAATACTGTAATTTTTAAAATACATACTGCTTGTTCCAACACCCACACCAAAAGCAGCGCTAAAACGTGGATTGTTTTTAAAAGGCTTATTCATCATCACATAAATATTTCCGCCTCTTGAAAGTCCTTTTTGATGATCTTTAATACTGTCAGGTATACCGCTCCAGTGGTCGCTGCTAAGTTGTAACATAATATGATCTCCGGCACGATTAGCTAAATCAGCCTTACTCATCGCTTTTTTATCTTGGGCAAACAGGGTAACTACGGATACGGCAGCAATAAAAACAAGTATTATTTTCTTCATAATTAATTTTGAAGCTGCAAAATAACGTCAAATAATTTAATGAAGCGTTAAATATTTACTATTGCTGTAATAGGGAGACAAATAAAAATAGCCGGTACAAATGCGCCGGCTATTATAAACAATGGAGGCCATCACTATTTATATCTATTGTTTTATGAATTTTTTTGATTGGGCACCGTCATTATTATTAAGTGTAAACTGGTAAATCCCTTTTGGCAAATGAAGCACGGGAATGCTGGTTGCATTATTTCCAAGGCTTAACTGCAACTGCCTGCTGTACACTTTTTTTCCGGAGGCATCGGTAATAAAAATTGTTGCAACTTCTATTTTTGCTGAAGGTAATTGCACCTGCAGCACATTATCAACAGGGTTTGGAAAAAGCTCAATAGTAATAACCTGGTTACCCTTAATAACTACAGTACGGCTGTAGGTGTAAGCATTATCAATGTCAGCAAGTTTCAATCTGTAATAGTTTATACCTGCGCCGGGGTTAATATCAGTATAACTGTAATTTTGTTTGGCGGATGAATTGCCTTTTGCATTTACCCTGCCAATAGCGGTAAAATCTGTACCATTAGTACTTCTTTCCACCTCAAAAAAGGAGGTGTTTTGTTCACTTAAGGTCTCCCAGTTTAGTATAATGCCACCTGTATTTTTAGCAGCAGTAAACTCACCCATTTTAAGGGGTAAAGTAGCGCTAACCAATTGTGCAACTTCTGTTGCCGACAAAGCCCTGTTGTACACACGCAGTTCATCAATTTTAGAGCCGTTTGCAACAGGGTTATAATTACCACCTCCTGAGGCAAAATACATTTGGCCCAGCACCGGTGCATAAGGGTAAGTAATAGTTGAAGAACCCTCTGTGCCCGAAATCACTTGTACACCATTAACATACAGTCGTAAAGTGTTTCCGCTTCTTACAGCACATACTGCTTTCCACTGGTTTGCAGGCAAAGCTGCAATGGCACCAATAGAACCGTTTTTAAAATTAAAACGCAGGGTATTGTCTGAATTAAAATACCAAACACCGCAGCCGCCATAATTTAAACCGTTATCATAAAAACCTTGGTTTAAAGCAGAAGTAGCCATATAAATGCCAAAAGAAATCGAAAAATCGCCGGCAAAATCAAGATTGCCGTTATCGGTAATATTTACCGCAGAGGCTGTAGTACCTGCAAAAAGCAATGCTTTGTTAGCCGCACCCACAGCATTGGTAGTAAAGGAGGTGTTGGTGGATGTGGCTGTAATGCTGGCTGAGCCTGAATTATTTAAATTCCCATCTAATTTTAACTGGCCAACAAGGCCGGCTGTGGGCTGTGCGTTACTTTTTATAATTGCAAAAAAAGCACATAATACGAGTAGACATTTTTTCATGTTTATTATATTTTTTTAAGTAATAAAATGTAAAGAATAGACCTATTCTTTTTGTTTGTACCATTCAGGGGTGGAACGAGGTTTTCAAAAGATATATGCTTTGAAATTTCAGAGCAACAAACATAGGCCAACTCAATATTATACCCAATACCCATTAAGGGTGACAAAGAAGTTTTATAACATAATTTGTTGCTAAGCTTTCCTTTTTTTGATGTAAAGATGTATGATAAACAAAGTGCAAGCAACAGTGACAAAACCTGTTTTATAAAGGGTTAAAACACCTTAAGGATTGAAGTTTTTAAAAACGAATTGGTATAAGATGGTTTTTAATTAAGCAGCTTTGATTATATTTGCAACCTTAAAAGAAATTTTAGGTATAAAACTGTTAGTTAACACCTAATATAAAAGTTCTAAAATTTACGCTCACTTACAGTACCAGTAATAAGTGGTTTATATAAAATCTTTCTTGAAAAAGAAAGGGCCTATAGCTCAGCTGGTTAGAGCACCTGACTCATAATCAGGGGGTCCCTGGTTCGAGCCCAGGTGGGCCCACAAAACGCCTCGAAAATTTCGGGGCGTTTTTATTTTACTTCAATGACCAACATTAAAAATATCATCTTCGATTTAGGGAATGTATTACTGGATATAGATTACAGTAAAACCATTACAGCATTTGAGGAATTGGGATTTAAAAATTTTAAAACCGATTTTGCCCCACAGGCAATGGGTATATTATTTCAACAAATAGAAACCGGTAAAATGGAAGAGGAAGCATTTTATCAGGCGATAAAAGCTAAAAACAAAACCCCTATTACCAATACACAAATAAAAAATGCCTGGAATGCATTGTTGTTGAATTTTAGAACAGAAAGCCTTTCTTTTTTAGAAAAAATATCTTTGCAATACAAGCTCTACCTGTTTAGTAATACCAATAGCATTCACCTTGCAAAATTCGAAGAAATATTTACAAGAGATACCGGCAAACTCAGTCTGGACGCATATTTCACTAAAGCTTATTACTCTAATATTATAGGATACAGAAAACCTGATGCAGCGGCGTATGCCTTTGTGTTAAAAGATGCAAACATTATTGCAGGAGAAACTTTATTTATAGATGATCTGGAAATTAATATTGAAGGAGCAAAAGCCCTTGGCATACAAACCCACCTGTTGCTTCCTCACGAAAGGGTACAGCAACT
>NZ_JANPCM010000340.1:0-3247 GCF_031430955.1 Ferruginibacter sp. | reverse complement strand
AAGAGAATTATATTGGGAAGGCCACCGCCGTACCGATTTAATACGTTATGGTTTATTAACTACCTCCACTTATGTTTGGCCATGGAAAGGTGGCGTAGCATCAGGTACAGGGGTTGACAGTAAGTTTAATATTTTTCCCATACCATCAACCAACAGAACAGCAAACCCTAACCTTACACAAAATGCCGGTTATTAATTTTTAACTGCTAAAATTATTACAATGAAAAATATACTAAAACAAATTTTCTTCTTAACCATACTGGTGGCATTTTTTGCATCATGCAAAAAAGATGAAAATAAAAACTATTTCGAAGGCGGTACAGCACCTGTGCTTAAAGCATCTTCTACCACACCATTGGTTTTGTTAATTGCCAATAAAGATAACCAGGCATTAAGTTTTACCTGGACAAATCCTAACTACCAGTTTAATACCGGGCCAAGCTCACAGGATGTTACTTACACTTTGCAATTTGATACTACGGGTGCAAATTTTACTAATCCTAAAATTGGAGAAAAGTCTATTCCAAAAGAATTGGCCACCGCCATTACAGTAAAGGATTTAAACACTTTATTACTGGGGATGGGTTTATTAGAAAACATGCCGCACAATATGGAGATACGTGTTAAATCAAACATCACTAATTCCAACGTGCCATTGTACAGCAATGTAATTAAAATGATAATTACGCCTTATTTAGATGTGGTATATCCGGTGCCTGCAAAATTATATATTACCGGCAGTGCATCACCAGCAAGCTGGATGGGTGGCGGAGATCCGGAAAATGTTAGCCAGCGGTTTACAAAAGTAAGTTCATCAAAATTTGAATTGACTATAGTGCTTAGTGCCAACAACTCTATGTTGTTTGTTCCCGTTTATGGCGATTGGAGTAATAAATATGGTTTTACAGGAAGCA
Source organism: Ferruginibacter sp. (assembly GCF_031430955.1). GTDB lineage: Bacteria > Bacteroidota > Bacteroidia > Chitinophagales > Chitinophagaceae > Ferruginibacter. The sequence goes on along the minus strand of NZ_JANPCM010000340.1, from coordinate 2,333 downwards.
ATAATGCCAATAACGTAAATGGCGACACTTTTAAGCCAGATGGCGGAGATATAAAATCACCTGCTGTTACAAAATCATATAAAATAACAGTAGATTTTAAAACTGGAAAATATACAGTAGAATAACCATTCTCTTTTCCCGGTTAATTAAAAACTTTAAAACATTTAATAATGAAACATCTCTCAAAAATAATTTTAGCGGCTGTTGCTGTTACAGGTTTTTTTACTGCCTGTAATAAAATAGATAATCTTAAAAAAGCAGAAGCATTACCAGTTTATCAATTAGGTGTATCACCAGTATTAACCAGCTCAACCGCTGCAGTTGCTCCGGCACTTGCAGATTCTAATAAAGCTGCTGTAACTTTTTCGTGGAGCAATCCAAAGTATTCTGTTGACTCAGCCACTACAAAATATATTTTAGAAATAGACAGCACCGGAAAAAACTTTGCCAACGAAAATACCAAAACCGTTATCGGCGTTTTAAACACGGCACTTACCGGAAGAGATTTAAACGGCATTTTGCTAAACTTAGGATTTAAATTAAACGTTGCTCAATCAATTGATGTACGTTTAATATCTTCTTACAGCAACAACAACGAAAGGTACATGAGTAACGTGGTAAAAGTTAGCGTTACGCCATTTGCCGATCCTTCAGTATTAACCAGTACCAACTCTACTGTTACACTTAGTTTAGCCAATGCAGCACTAGCTTCTAATACATTCAACTGGACATCATCGTTTAAAGGATATGGCGGTATTGTAAGTTATACTTTACAATACGATTCTGCAGGTAAAAACTTTGTGGCACCATTAGATATTGCTGCCGGGCCATCAATATTAACCAAAGGGTTAACACAGGGAGAAATGAACAGCACTGCATTAACTTCGGGCATACCCGGTGGTAATACAGGAACTGTAGAATATCGAATAAAAGCTGTAACTGCTTTGGGTGCGATAGTATATTCAAATGTGGTTAACGTAAGTATCAAAAGTTATTTACCCATTCTTAGAATGTATTTGCCGGGTGGCTATCAGTCGGGTACTGGCAATGGCAATGATTGGGATCCGCCTACAGCTCCTGAATTTATAAGGGACCTTCGTCCGGGTGTATTTAACGATATGTATTATATGTATATTTATTTGCCAGCTAATGCAGAGTTTAAAGTAACGGTAGGCCGCACTTGGGATGTAAATTACGGTGGAACTGCTGGAAATCTTTCTTCAGGTGGGGCTAATCTTACTGTACCAACTGCAGGGTTTTACAGAATTACGGTTAACCGTACCACTTTAAAATACGATATCCGTGCAGGAAGAATGGGTTTTGTAGGTGGTGCAACAGGCGCAGGATGGAATCCTCCAAATGTGTTCCCCACTTATGCTATGGGCAATGCCGGTACTAATTTATTTGTAGGCATCAATACTTTTGTTGCAAACCAGGGCTGGAAATTAATTGATAATAATGCATGGGATAATGGCAGCAAAGCAGTTGACGAAACAAGAAGTTACGGCACAGCCGGCGGCGATGGCAGTACACTGGAAGTAAACGGTTCAAATTTTGCAGACATTACTAATTCGCCTGTACGCAACAGAATAATTTGGGATGGCCGTGATGTAAACAACGTTAAATACTTTACCAGCCCTGCAGCCGAAATGCGTTTAGTGGGCGACGGTATGAACCAGGCCGGAGTTAATGACTGGGATCCACCATCCTCTCCACAAATGACTTACAGCGGTAATGGTGTTTGGACAATTACAATAGCGCTAAAAGCAAATAAATCAATTAAGTTTCTTGCAGGAAATAATTGGGGTGCTTTTGATTATGAAGATAACAGCGGTGGCAGCCAGGCAGTGGGTGTAAATAAAGGTATCAGGTGGGAAGGCGGCGGAGATTTTAAAACTCCAGCCACAGCCGGAACTTATACCGTTACTTTAAATGAGAACACTCAAACCATGAGGATAAATTAATAAAGTATAACTACTGTTTTATAAATGGGCTGACATTTTTGTTGGCCCATTTTATTTACGGTGCAAAAGATTTGATTCAGCAGTAAATGAATATTTGTTGGATGATAACAGCAATGCTTTAGCCGCTATAGGTTATATGATTATGCTTTAGTTTAAAAATTAACAGTTGAGTATTTTACAGAAGACTAAAAAAAGTACCCCGCAGAGCAGCAGAGAACGCAGAGGTAGATTCGATTTTATTTTTATAAATGGCTTGCACTTCAAGAAAGAAAAACAGCAGGGGTTATATAATATTTTTCTCAGCGTACCCTGCCCCTCAGCGTGCAAAATCACACATTCGACATTCCATATTCCACATTCACCATTCTC
>NZ_JANPCM010000339.1:0-4055 GCF_031430955.1 Ferruginibacter sp. | reverse complement strand
GAAGAAACAGAACGTAAAAAACTGCTGGATCATTTGTTGCAGCAGGTACCTTCCATAACTACTTTATTATTTACCGTCAACCCAAAATGGAACGATACCATTTACGATTTAACACCGCAGGTATATTTTGGAAAAGGCTTTGTTATAGAAAAACTTTCCACAGGATCCTTGGGAGAAGAGTTTCAATTTAAAATTTCTCCTAAATCTTTTTTTCAAACCAATACCAAACAGGCCGAAAAATTATACAGGGCTACAAGAGATTTTGCAGCACTAACCGGTAGCGAAGTGGTGTACGATTTATATTGCGGCACAGGCAGCATTGGCATTTTTGTAAGCCAGCATGCAAAAAAAATAATTGGGGTAGAAGTTATTGAAGAGGCTATTGCAGATGCTAAAGAAAATGCAGCCTTAAATAATATTACCCATGCCCAATTTTTTGCCGGCGATGTTATAAAAATTTGCAACGATGATTTTTTTGCTGCACACGGCAGGCCCGATGTAATTATAACCGATCCGCCAAGAGCAGGTATGCATGATAAATTAGTAACTAAACTTTTAGAAATTGCAGCCCCTAAAATAGTTTATGTAAGCTGTAACACTGCCACTCAGGCAAGAGACATAGCTTTGCTGAGCGAAAAATATACGGTAGAAAAAATTCAACCGGTAGATATGTTTCCGCACACACACCATATTGAATGTGTGGTGCTGCTGATATTGAAATAAAAATTTAAAAATTAACTTTACAAAATGGCATATAATAATTCCGGAAATAAAATACAAAGAGAAACGCCCATTATTTTTAATCTTATTGTAATTAATGTGCTGGTATTTGCAGCTCAAAACCTGGTATCACAATTTGATGTTACCAAATGGGGTTCGTTGCATTATTTTAAATCAGTCGATTTTAAACCTCATCAGCTTATTACCAATATTTTTATGCATGCCGATTTTGGTCATATCCTTTTCAATATGTTTGGGCTGTATATATTTGGTTCCATTTTAGAAAAATTTTGGGGTTCAAAAAAATTTCTGATTTTTTATCTTATCTGTGGCATTGGTGCGTCCATAGTTTTACAACTAACAATTCCTTTTAGTGCCGAGCAATTTGCAAAAAGTGCAGAGGCAGCGGAATATGGAGGTTATTCTGCCCAGCTGGTTAAAGAATATATAGAGCAATACAGCGCTTTGGGTGCTTCGGGGGCAATTATGGGAGTTATGGCAGCGTTTGCATGGCTGTTTCCTAATACAGAATTGTATGTAATGTTTATCCCTATTCCTGTAAAAGCAAAATATGTGATACCGGTTTTTGTGTTAATAGATTTATTTGGAGGTATCTACAAAATTAAAGGCGACAATATTGGCCACTTTGCACACTTAGGCGGCGCTTTAATTGGTTTACTATTGGTGATTTACTGGAACAAAACCAACAAAAAAACTTTCTATTAACTCTTAACATTATTATGTTATAACTGTTAGTAAATTTACAGCGTAAAAATTATGGGAGAGTCGGACAGATACCAGGATTACAGAGGATTAGCAAGGCGGAGGTTTACACTTGGCCAGGCAGGGAATGCACTTTTTGCATTGTTTGCCATTAATATGGTTTTCTTTTTTTTAATACTTATCTCAAGAGTTTTTTATTTATACACTCACCAGGGCGAGGGGGCAGCGGCGCTGGAGTTTGATGCTATACGCTGGGTTGCAATGCCAGCAAGCTTGGTTAAGTTAAGCGAATCTCCGTGGACAGTTTTAACTTTTATGTTTTCGCAGGGCGGTATGGATACATTTCCTTTACTGCTTGCCATGTTAACCAGCATGCTCTGGTTATGGGCCTTTGGATATATTTTGCAGGACCTGTCGGGCAATAAATTTATTTTTCCTGTTTACATTTATGGCAGTTTACTGGGGGCCATATTTTTTATTATTGCGGTGTATGCTTTGCCACCGCTTAGAGCAAATATTGGCAACGCTTATTTATATGGTTCGCAAACCGGCACCGCAGCTATTGCAATGGCGGTAACAACATTTTCGCCACGCTACCGCATTTTTAAAAATATTGGCAAGGGAATTCCGGTATGGGTTTTAACCGGTTTGTTTCTTTTAATAACTTTAATAAGCGCATTTTCTCTTACCAATGCTGGCAGCTTTGCCACGTTAGGGGGTGCATTAGCAGGGTTTTTATTTGTTTATTTATTACGGCAGGGAAAAGATTTAAGTGTATGGATGATTAATTTATACAACTGGGGCAGCAATCTTTTTAACCCCAATAAAAAGGCACCGGTAAATAAAATAAAAGAAAAAGTTTTTTATAATACCGGCAGCAGAAAACCATTTAATAAAACGGCCAACGTTACACAGCAGCGTATTGATGAAATATTAGATAAAATAAGCCAGCAGGGCTATCATTTTCTTACTGACGAAGAAAAAAATATTTTGAAAAGAGCCAGCGAAGAGGAGTTATAAGCTTTCTATCTTTTATAAAATTTGTTAACGTTTTAAGATTGAAATATTTTTAACCATCTGGTGTTATCTTTATGCAATGCCCAAAAGCCTTTTCCGCAGAATAACAAAAAAGTTTTTCATCATTACCAATATTATTTTGGCGGTATTATTTCTATTAGGCTGCTATGGCGGATGGTTTGATCCAAAATACTTTTGGCCACTCGGCCTTCTTACTCTTGCATCTTTTTATTTACTGGGTTTATTATTGCTGTTTGTTTTGTTTTGGTTGTTTGTAAAAGCAAGGTGGTCGTTAATTTCTGTAATTGCAATTTTAATGGCTTATAAACCAGTAACCAATATTATTCCAATCAGATTTTCAACCGGATTTGCAAAACAAAAACAAGATAGCAACTTACGCATAATGAGCTGGAATGTGGAGCACTTTGATATTTTAGAACACAAAACCCACCCAGAAAAAAAACAGCAGATGCTGGATCTGATAAAAGATTATCAGCCGGATATTGCAACTTTTCAGGAAATGGTGGGCAGCGATAATGTAGCCAAAGCAATTAATTATATTCCTGATATAACAGAGCAGGCGGCATTTACTGATTATAATTATTCTTACAACCCAAAACTGGATTTTGACGGGCAGCATCATTTTGGCATTATTACTTTTTCAAAATATCCCATCATTAATAAAAAAACGATGAGTTATTATCCAAACGATTACAATTCTATTTTTCAATACACAGATATTGTAAAAGGTGCAGATACTTTTCGTGTGTTTAATATTCATTTGCAATCGCTTAAATTCAGTGCCACTAATTTACAATACATAGAAAAACCAACTATTACCGACGACGGGGATCTGAAAAAATCGAGGAGCCTTATCAGTAAATTAAAAAAAGGATTTTTAAAAAGAAAAATACAGTCGGAAAGAATTAAAGAAGAAATGGATAAAAGCCCTTACCCGGTAATTGTGTGCGGCGATTTTAATGATGTGCCCAATAGTTATGCTTATACCACCATTGGCAAAGGCATGCAAAATGCTTTTGCAGAAAAAGGCAGCGGCATTGGCCGTACTTACAGTGGCATTGCTCCCACGCTGCGTATTGATAATATTTTTTTAGATTATAAATTTGAGGTAAAGCAGTTTACAAGAATCAATAAAAAATTAAGCGACCACTTTCCTGTTATAACTGATGCAGCAATAATAAAATAATGGTACTTTTGATTTTAAGATGAAAAAAACTACTCCATATTATTTTTTCTGTTGCCGTTGCGGCATGTAATATATCTTTGTCACGGCATCTTTTACAAAAAGTGCAAACATTATCAAATTAATTTTTCAAAGTAAAATAAATTCCCCTTAGGGGATAGGGTATGTCTTTAAAAATTTATAACACTATTTCCAGAGAGAAAGAAGAATTTAAACCTGTTACGCCGGAGCATGTGGGTATGTACGTATGCGGCCCAACAGTGTACAGCGATGTGCATTTAGGCAACTGCCGTACATTTATTTCTTTTGATATTATTTACCGCTACTTAACTTATGTAGGTTACAAAGTGCGTTATGTACGCAACATTACCGATGCCGGGCATTTGGAAGG
>NZ_JANPCM010000338.1:0-8238 GCF_031430955.1 Ferruginibacter sp. | reverse complement strand
TTCATCGTGCTATTTTAATTGTTGAACTTAATATTTTCTCCCTTTACAATTTTCCTGAATACTATGCATTTTGTTTTAGCACCTACAGAAGTCATTCTGCTGTTGGAACGATTTACGACAACAGCAGCATCTGTTCCTTTGAAACATTCATAAAAAGTATTGCTGCAAAAGGAGCCTTTTTTTATTTCCATTTGTTGTTCAAAATATAGTACTACCATTACTTCGTTTGGTAAAACCAACTCGGCATAAGTATTTTGTTTAAAAATTTTTTCGTTGCATTTTTACATAATTTTACTGTCTTTTTCCAAATATTTTTTTTTGGAATGGTTTTAAGATTTTGTCAAAAAAATCGACTCGTCTTTCATTATTGTAGCAGCGCCACAGTTATAATTTGTGCCAATTACAAACTGGCTGTGTTTAAAAATATAACAGCGATTCTGTGCTTTAATACACGCCGTTGCTGCTAACATGATGATTACACAAAACCATTTCTTCAGTCGCATATAATTTAATTGGAGTTAAGATTATTTACCCGCCGGTTTAATAAATAATTTAATCTCTTTTTCCTGCCCATGCCCCAACTCATAACTCTCCACTACACCCTGCATTTTTTCTTTAGCAAGTGTCAGTAATAATCTTTCTGTTGCCCCAGCAATACACTTGTATTTTACAGCGGCATCAAATGGTTTGGGGTTAACGCTGTACCTGGCTTTATCTTTCATAAAAAAGGTTTGCCCCCAATACCATACAGTACCATCTTTTTTTAATGCAATGGTATAATTACCGGCAGCCGTTACCGTTTGCCAGTCATTTACCCGTATAATTTTTACCGGTTTTTTAGCGTTACTATTACTACCATTACCCAATTGCCCCATTTCATTTTTACCCCAGCCCCAAAGGCTGCCATCTTTTTTTATAGCTACAGCATGTTGTTTACCTCCATCAAAACTTAACCAGTCAGTATCATCGCTCACTTTATAAAATACATTTTTGCCCCCATCATTATGTTGTGTATCATTCAACATGCCCCTTGTCCAAAGAGTGCCATCTTTTTTTTGCGCTATTAAAAAATCATCGCCTGCTGCAATGGCCACCCAATCGCTGTTATTATTGCCTGTTATTTTTACGGGTTTGTAAGCGTTACCTTCCTGGTTCTGCAGGTTGTGCAACATATTGCCCCAGCCCCAAAGCGTACCATCTTTTTTTAAGCCAATAGTGAAAGAAATGCCGGAAGAAACGGTTTGCCAATCATTATCTGTACCAATTTGTACGGGTGACCAATAATCATATTTTAGATTTGCCGTGCTAATACCTAGCTGGCCCACTTTATTAGTCCCCCATCCCCATAAACTGCCATCTTTCTTAATACCGTGGCTAAAATTGTTGCCTGCAGTAATACTGCTCCAGTTGATATCGGTATCAATTTTAACAGGCGTGTATCTATCTTTAGTGGAGCTATCGCCTAATTGCCCGCTGCTGTTTTTACCCCAGGCCCAAATGGTTCCATCAATTAATAAAGCCACACTGTGGTTTGTGCCGGCAGCAAGTTGTTTTACTGTGGGGGAAGTAATCAATTGTTGGGACAGGGCAACAGTATTACTTAATAAGAGGAGGGCAAAAAATAAAAATTTCATAATAACTATTGTGTATAATTAATTTTATAGTGTAAATGTTATGTTGGCCTTCCACCAATGTATCATTAGCCAAATTTCTTTTTAAAAGTGTAAAGTCTGCTGCAGTTTGTATTTCCGGATATTTTAGGCAAAAGCCCGGATAATTAAATAGTACAGTTGAGGCTTTTTCTGCAATGGCCGCAAGTGGTTCCCATTTAAAATGATTGTCTTTACTTAAACAATCAGGATTAAAACGATTTAAAAAAAAGCTGTTTCTAAAATATCTTGCTGGCAACAGATTTCATCAGTTATAAAACTGAAATATACAATAAGCCGTAGCAATAGAAAATACTCATTTAGGGTGACAGTGTTTATCAAATGCATATTCCATCTGAAAACTTGTTAGTAATAAAAAACCCCTGCTCATTACGAGACAGGGGAATTCTAAGGGAACTGCTGGTTCTATTAAGTTCAATTAAGGCTTATTACTTTACCGGTAGTTTTATATTTTCCAAACTGAATGCTGTAAAAAATAGTACCGTGCTGTTTAACAGTAAAAGGTACACTGTTTTGAATGCCTTTTTGCATCAACACAGATTTTGTTGCCAGTGTTTGCCCGTTAGCAGCAAATAACTCAATCTTTGCCCATCCATTTTCAGGAGCCAAAATGCGGAGCATAAAGGTGCCGTTGTGGGGATTAGGGTATGCGGTGGCGCTTAAATCTTTTACAGTAAATACAATATTTTTTTCATTGGATGTATTACCGTTTATGCTGGTGATTGGTAATGCCGTGGGTGTTACCACCAAAGTATAACAGGTATAAGATAATCCTCCGGTTATGCTGATATAAAAAGTAGTGTTACCAGGCAACACATACTCTTTTGATGTTGGCGAAGTACTCACTGGTACTAATGCAGGAACATTATTGCCTGCCGCATACATATTGAAAGTAAAAGTTGCTGCAGGATGGGTAAGGCTCATTGTATAATTACCAGTGCCAGCAGGTGTTGTAAACTTAAACCAATCAGCTGCATCAGCAGTAGTGGCAATGCGGCCATTAATATTTGTACTGATGGTAATCAATTTTGCCTGGTTCTTACTGTTATTACTTTCATATTCATCGCTTCCATTATCGGTGATACTAACTACAGTTGATTTTGTACAACCATTGGCATCTTTAACCCATGTAGTGTAGCTTCCTGCATATAAACCTGTAAAGCTTCCTGAATTCTGATAACTGCCATTATCAAGTTTGTACTGATAAGGGCTGGTTCCACCAGAACCCGTTGCAGTAATTGTTCCAAGACTGTTACATCCGGTTGCATTTGTTTTTATTACTGATAAAGCAAGGTTAGTGGCGGGTTGTGTTACAGCATATGATCTTGTAATTACACATCCGCTTCCAATATCTGTGATGGACACATTGTAATTACCAAAGCCAAGGTTTGAAATATCTTCTGCTGTGGAAGTAGTGCCTCCGGTCCAGCTGAATGTAAACCCGCTGTTGCTGCCACCGCTTACAGTAAGGTTGATGGCACCGGAGAGAGTTCCCCTGCATAAAACATTTGTAACAACAGCACTTACTGTTATTTCATTTAATGAAGGAACAACTACATTAAGCACCGCAGTGCAATTATTATTATCAGTAACAGTAAGGGTGTAATTACCCGTTGCCAGGTTATTTATATTTCTTTGGCTTATTGTAAAACCATTTGGCCCGGTCCAGCTATAGTTAACCGCACCAGAGCCGCCAGTTGCAGTAACAGTGATTGCCCCGGTACTAAGTCCAAAACAGGTGCTCTGTACATTATTTAAAAAAGCCGTTAATAAAGGCGGTTGTGTAATTGTTTTGGTAACAAAACCTGTACAGCCATTTGCATCTCTTACCGAAATGGTATAAACACCTGCAACCAGATTGCTGAAAGTATAAGGTAATGTTCCGGCCTGGAAATTCACGCCATCAATACTAAAAGAGAAAGGCGCTGTTGCATTTACATTGGTAACAGTAATGCTTCCGTTTGTTCCTCCAAAGCAACTTACATTACTAACCGAAGCCGCTGGATTGAATGCTTCATTGGCAGTAACCGTAACACTTGCTGAAGCCGTACAACTATTAGCATCAGTAACAATAACCGTGTAAGTTCCTGCAGCAATACTGCTGATAGAAGCTGTTGTTGCCCCATTGCTCCAGAGATAATTGTAAGGGATTGTGCCGCCACTTGCAGCAACTGTTGCAGTGTTACTGCATGAAGTTGAAGTACCTGTTGCAACAGCAGTCAATAATGGCGGCTGCGTTACTTCATAATTTGAAATGGCTGTGCAACCATTCGCATCTGTAATAGTTACAGAATAATTTCCAGCAATCAGGTTGCTGATGTCATCGGTTGTTGCTCCATTACTCCACAGATAAGTGTAAGGTAATGTGCCGCCAGCAGAAATTACAGTGGCAGTGCCTGACGATGCTCCAAAACAAATATTATTTGTTCCGGTTGCAGCAGCGGTTAATATATCAGGTTCGGTAATTAAAGTAAATACAGAATCTATAGAACCATTTGCATCGGTAACTATCAATTTGTAATCACCGGGTGAAAGATTAGTAAGATCTTCTAATGTGCTGAAACCAGCAACGCCATCTTTAGACCATGCATAGGTATATGGTGCCAAACCATCTTCGGCTAATACATCAATAGCACCATTGGCAGCACCGTTGCAGGTAATATTTGTTACCAAAATAATATTGGCATTCACCGGTATGCCGTTGCAACTATTGGGTACTGGTTGAAAACCGGTAGCTACATCATTATCTGTTCCGTTGGTTAACCATGGCGAATGATTTACGGTGGCTACTGTTACTTTAGCCGAAATATTATGTGCTGCAGCTACCCCATACCAATTACAATTGGCATTTACAATTTGACCAACTGTTCCGTTATTGATAGAAATAGAATCACCAGTAAAGCTGTTGTTGTTGATATTTACAGAAACACCTGCAGGAATATTGCCATAGCCAATGTAAGCATCATTACCGGCTACCGCATCATATGCCGCAAAAGAATGTTTAAAGCCATTTATTTTATTATTGAAAATATTTATAACAGAACCGGGTTGAAGGAAAGAGGTAGTTCCATTTTCTGTATATAAAGTAATTGCAGGGCTTACAGGTAAATTAACACCCGCAGTACGTTGCTGCTGGTTAATTCCTGTTAAACTGATTTCGTTTTTTTCAACAACTGCATTGGCTAAATTTCCCCGAATCATAATTGGACGAATGAAATGTGCCGGAACAGTACTCAAATCTCCAGCGTAGGTTATTTTGTTATTGCGAACAGCTAAAGATGGATTTAAAACAGTATTAAAGAAAATCAGGTTCATACTGCCAAGTAACGTAGTTGTTGAGGCTACCGCTGTTCCGGTAATAACATTTTCCTCTGCTGTAAATGATGAGGTTGCACCTAATGCATTTCCTCCCGAGCGGGTATATTGTATAAATGGTACAATACCGCCACTGCCATCCAGTATATTGTTATTAAAAATGATGTATGACGCCTCAGGCATGCTATTGCTAGCAAAGAAAGCATTGTTAGTATTGTTAATCTTATTTCCATAGATAAATGCAGCTGTTATGCGTGACGCAACAAATGCATTCGATGCTTTATCAATAGTATTGTTAGCAACGAACACACCATCTACCACACCGCTGCCGCCATTATTTAAAGCTGTTTGTGTACGAACTGTTGTGCCGGCTACTACAAACGAGTTATTGGTAACTGCAACATTTCTAAACCTATTTATATTCAGCGTTGTTCCATTTGTTGCATCATATTTTTCAAAACGATTATCAGTTATTGTTAATCCTGAATTGACAATAGCAGATGGCGCCATAGTAGCAGTTCCTGAACCTGTAAAATTAAACAGCGTAAGATTTGAATTGATGGTTACCCTGTTTTTTGCCAGTTTAATATTGCTGAAGCTTGTATTGTTTTGCGAAATAATTTGTTTGGTTACCGAGTTAAACGTTAACCCTTCAAGATTAATATCATTGGCGCCAATTGTCCATGTAAGATTATCAATAATTGTTTCAGCATTACGGGTGCTGTTGATAAGTAATGTATTTGCAGCATCATTAGGCGAAAGAAGATAGTTGGTGCCAATGATAGAAATAGATTTTCCAATGGTAGCGTCTCCGGGACTGTAAGTTCCTGCATCTACAAAAAGGCTATCACCAGTTTGTGCTTTTTGATAAGCAGCGCTGATGGTTGCAAATGGTGAAGACGGAATTCCGGGGTTTGCATCACTACCGGCCGCTGTTGTAAATATTCTTGTGGCAGAAGTGTTGTTGTTTACATAAAACCGTGTTTGTTTTCCGGTACATGAACCGGGTACAGACTGAAATCCAATTGTACCGCTGTTATCATTTCCATTAACTAACCACGGTGAAAAAGTAACACCTGGTGTTATCTTAAGTGCTACCACATTTACATCTGCAGAGCCATACCAGTTACAAGTGGCGTTTATATTAGCACCGCCAATTTTATTGATAGCCTTTTGTCCTGTTCCGGTAAAACTGTTTTGCGATATTGTGCCGTTGTTTGTATTTACCAGCAGCCCGTCACTAACAAAAGAGCTGAATGTATTACCCGTAACCGTTAACCCGGCAAGAGTTCCAAAATCCAATCCTGCAAATACACCTGTTGAAAATCCCGGATTAAAAGCAGCCAATGTATTATTGCTTAAAGTAGCCGTTAATCTTGTGCCTGCAAAATTTACGGCGATATATTCTGCATTAATGCTGTTTCCATCAATCACAAATGTTTTTGTTGCAGGGTTGATGGCGGGATCAATGCGAACAAAAATTCCCTGGTTACCATTTTGCAGTTTACAATTTTTTACACTGCCACCACTTTGTATAATTATTGGCGTTACATTCACGGTATAATCACCGGTAACAGAAAGATTACTGATATGTACATCGCCGGTAATGCTTTGTGCTGTTTGAATAACTCCCTGTTCTGCAAATGTGCTTGGTGGCACGGCCGGTGGTGCAACCGTTACAGCAGGTTTAAGAATAGAGGTAAGATTTTGACCTGCTCCAATAATTGTAATGCCTTTATCTGTTGTTACCTGCTCAGTGTAAATTCCGGCATCTACATAAATATAATCGTCGGCTGCTACTTGTGTTAATGCATAGCTTATTGTTGCAAATGGGGCTGATGGAGAGCCGTTATTACTATTATTGCCAATGGCAGATGTAAACACATCACCGGAAAGACTGTTATCATTTACATAATAAGTATTACGGCCGCTGCAGGCTGCATTTACCGGTTGAAAACCAATAGCAGCACTGTTGTCTGTTCCGTTGTTAAGAAACGGATTGTAATTTACAGTTCCTGAAATTTTAGATGCAATGACACCGGCATCAGTTGATCCAAACCAGTTGCAAGTGGCATTAGGAGTATTGCCACTTGATCTGCGGATGCTGATACTCCCCGATCCTACAATGCTGTTATTATTATAATTACCAGTAAAGCTGTTTACTTCCAAACCAACACCAAAATAATTATTGATGATATTATTGTGAATGGTAAGCTGTGGTAAAGGTCCAAAATCAAGTCCTGCAAAAATGCCTGCAAAATAAGCCGCAGGTCTGCTGATGTTATTATTGCGAATCGTTGCTGTTAAACCGCCGCCCTGGCAGTTAACACCAATGCCATTAGGCTGAATAGTGTTGTTTTCAATCCATGCTGTTTTTATGGCCGATTCAATTCTGAAAAAAATTCCCTGTCCTCCGTTTATTAATGTACAATTGGTAACACTGCCCCCGCTTTGAATGATTATATTTTGCGAACCGTTATTACTATTGATAGAAAGATTGCGAATATGAACATCGCCGATGCCCTGTGTAGTTTCAAACAAACCAATTTCTGTAAATGGCCCTGGTGCAGGCACCAGCGGTGTGGATGGAGGAATAAATGAAGTAAGATTTTGTCCTGCACCAATAATAGTAATGCCTTTATCAATAATTACCTGTTCTGCATAAGTACCTGCATCCGCAATAATAGTATCACCGGCAGCAGCTATAGTTAGTGCATAAGAAACAGTAGCAAAAGGTTCCGATCTTGTACCGGCGTTGCTGTTATTTCCCACAGCTGCAGTAATAATATCACCTACTGTGCTATTGTCATTTACATAAAGTTTACGAAGTCCGTTAATGCCATCAGCATTATCATATTTATAAATCTCGGCTCCATTTACGCCGTTATTAGCTGAAAAATAAACTGGGTTACCACTGGTGATTAATGATGGTGCCGAAGCACCTGATGGATTAATATCTTTTACAAGTTTGGTGTTGGCAGTGCTGCCATCAGTAATCCATAGCTCAGTGCCACTTGCATCGGCTGCTGCCCTAAATAGAATAGTGCCATTGGAAACGGCCAGGCCAAAAGGATTACTATTTCCACCCGGAAAAATATCTTTTACTTCCGTTGCATTGCTGCCATCAAACTTCCAGAGTTCATTACCATTGGACCCGGCTGCTGCGAAATATAAATTATTATTTAAAACAGTTAATCCTGCAGGGCTTGAGTTAGCTGCACCAGCATTAATATCTGCAACCAGCAAGGTGCCA
>NZ_JANPCM010000337.1:0-3426 GCF_031430955.1 Ferruginibacter sp. | reverse complement strand
TTTTTGGCCGGGGTGAATAATTACATTTTGTTTTTTTAATACATCTCATATTTTTTTACTTACTAGATACTCCTAATTATTTTCTCTTAATGAAGAAAATAAAACTTGATTTTGCCGCTCTAACTGTATGCGTAAAACGTTGGCCACATCGCACCACTCCAATGCTTTTTTTAAATTGTATTCTACTTTTACATCCAATGCTTCGCTGATATATTTTGGGATAAGTGTTGGCGGGCCTGCTACCATTACTTCGGCACCCATCTTTTTTAATAAATAAATATTACTGAGTGCTACACGGGAATGCATGATGTCGCCAATAAGCACTACTTTTTTCCCTTCAAGTATTCCTAATTTTTCCTGAATAGAAAATGCATCTAATAATGCCTGTGTGGGATGTTCGTTAATGCCATCGCCTGCATTAATTATTGCTGCAGGAATATGCTTTGCTAAAAAATGCGGTGCTCCGCTGGCACTATGGCGCATTACCACCATATCCACCTTCATACTTAAAATATTGTTTACCGTATCTAAAAGTGTTTCGCCTTTTGCGGCAGATGAGCCAGACATGGTGAAGTTAACTGTATCGGCGCTTAATCTTTTTTCGGCCAGTTCAAAAGAAATCCTGGTACGGGTGCTGTTTTCGTAAAATAAATTTACAATGGTAACATCACGTAATGAGGGAACTTTTTTAATTGACCTTTGTAAAACTTCTTTAAACTGTGTAGCGGTGGATAGAATTAAGGAAATATCCTGCGGAATAAGATCTTTAATGCCCAATAAATGTTTGGTAGATAGTTGCATTAAGCAGCGAAGTTATAAGAAAAAGTTGAAAGTTAAAAGTTGATAGTTGAATGTTAGAGAATTTTAATACAACACCACTTCCTCTTTTCCCCACTCTACTTTTACTTTTTGGGAAATTAATGTATCAATTGATTTGCCGCAATAATCTGGCTGAATGGGCAGTTCCCGGTTAAATCTTCTGTCAACTAATACACACAGCTCTACTTTTTGCGGCCTTCCAAAATCCTGCAGGGCATCTAATGCGGCACGAATGGTTCTGCCGGTGTACAGCACATCATCAATTAAAATAACTTTTTTACCTTCTATCGAAAAGGGTATTTCAGTTTTATTGGCCATATGTAATTCTTCACGTATATCATCACGGTAAAAAGTAATATCTAAAATTCCATACAGCACTTTTTCATCCGGAGATATTTTTTTTATTGCTTCCACTATCCTTTCGCTAACTTTTACACCCCTGGGCTGCAGGCCAATAAATACCACATCACTTAAATCTATATGGTTTTCTAATAACTGGTTGGCCAGCCTTAAAATAGTAAGATATAGTTGCTGCTTATCTAGAATGGTTTTCAAATGCTTTTATTTATAAAGCGAATTTATCTGTTATTGTTCAAATAAAAAAGGGTTGAAAATTTTCAACCCTTTGCAATATTTTTAATAAGGTACAAAATTATTTAGTGCTTCATAGTTTTAAACTGGTAAAATACACCAGCCTGAAAAACACGATTGGTTACTTTATCTGAATTATTGTCGTTTATTTTAGAAAGCCCAAGGTTATATCTTGCATCTACACCAAAACCTGATTTAGTGATGTAGCCTAATCCCAAACCCCAACCAATATCAACTTTTTTGAAAGAGTCTTTTATGTCCGTTTCAACAGATCCCACTTTATACTTCGCACCTACTAATAAACCTAACTGTGGCCCTGTTTCAATACGAAAACCTGATTCAAACATATACTGCAACAATACAGGTAAGTTGATATAACTTAAATTAACATGCTGATCGGAGTTGGTACCGCTTCCGTTTACCTGATAGCCCTGACCAGAAAAGGTAAGCTCAGGCTGGATTGCAAATTCTTTTGACAAATGTATATGAGCAAGTCCACCTACATGTGCCGAAATTCGTGGGTCAACATTCAAATTTGAATTGTCGATATTAACTGTGGCAACATTAAGCCCGCCTTTTAATCCGAATTGAACATGTTGTGCGTTTGCAATAAAAGAACCTGAGATAATAGCTGTAATAAAAAATAATTTTTTCAAAATTTTTAAGTTTAGTTAAAGAATAAATCCATTAGCCATTAACCAAACACTATGCCATTGCAGCTGTAATTTTAACTTTAGCTTACAAAAAGCTTTAATTTTTATAAATGATAAGACGATGAGGAGCAGAAACAAACTCCCACTGTGGAAATTATTTCCCAATTGATAAAAAATTAAAGCAATAAAAAACCGTTACGATAAAACGAAACGGTTTGTAAATTTTATAGAAATAATTTTATTTTTCCTGTAAAAAAGAATAACGGTAATCTGTTGGCGAATTAAAAGTTTCTTTAATTGTTCTGGCACTTAACCAGCGGTACAGGTTTAATATTGAACCTGCTTTATCATTTGTTCCACTGCCTCTTGCACCACCAAATGGTTGCTGGCCAACAACGGCTCCTGTTGGTTTATCGTTTATATAAAAATTACCAGCACTGTTGCGGAGCTTATTGGTTGCCAGTTCTACTGCATACCTGTCCTGCGCTATTACCGCACCTGTAAGTGCATAAGCAGATGTACTGTCAACAATTTTTAATGTTTCTTCAAATTTATTTTCATCATATACATATACTGTAAGTACCGGGCCAAACAATTCTTCACACATCGTTACATAATATGGATCTGTAGTTTCAATTACTGTTGGTTCTATAAAAAAACCTTCCGTTTTATCGCATTTTCCTCCAACCCAAATTTTTGCTTTACTGTCTTTTTTTCTTGCAGCTTTTATATAGCCTTCTAATTTATCAAAACTTTTTTCATCAATTACTGCATTTACAAAATTAGTAAAGTCTTCCACTGTTCCCATTTTCATGGTTTTTATTTCTGCTACTAATTTCTTTTTTACTTCTGCTGCTATGTTGGATGGGATGTATGCTCTTGATGCGGCACTGCATTTTTGTCCCTGGTATTCAAATGCACCACGGGCCAATGCAGCAACCACTACATCAGCATTGGCAGATTTATGTGCAATTACAAAATCTTTTCCACCGGTTTCGCCAACAATACGTGGGTACGATTTATACTTACTCATATTTTCTCCAATAGTCTTCCACATAAAATTAAATACACCAGTGCTGCCCGTAAAATGCAATCCGGCAAAATCAGTATGATTAAAAATTACCTCCCCAATAGTTGGTCCATCAATAAAAACTAAATTGATAACACCATCGGGTAAGCCGGCTTCTTTTAAAATACGCATAAACATTTGTGCACTGTACACCTGTGTGTTGGCACATTTCCAAATAACTACGTTACCGCACATGGCGGCTGATGTGGGAAGATTGCCGCCGATTGCTGTGAAGTTAAATGGCGTTAATGCAAAAACAAATCCTTCCAGCGGCCGGTACTCCATTCTGTTATT
>NZ_JANPCM010000336.1:0-22694 GCF_031430955.1 Ferruginibacter sp. | reverse complement strand
CCCTCATACGCCAGCCACCACTAAAATTTTTATACTGCTTTCCTAAATCTGCATTGGCAAAACCCAAGCCTTGCAAAATTTCTTCAGTTTTATGATGAATGCTGTAACCATCAAGCACTTCCATTTCATGTAATAAGTCAGCATACTTATGCGCCAGATCTTCGTTACCGGTTTTTTCAAGCTCGTGCCCTAATTGCTCCAACTCTTTTTCTAATTGTTTTACTCTTTCAAAAGCACCCATGGCCACTTCTAAAATAGAATCTTCGGTATCAAAACCCAGTAAATCCTGGTGCAAAAAACCAATGGTGGTTTCCCTGCCTTTTTCTACAGTTCCCTTTGCAGGGCTGTATTGGCCGGTAAGCACTTTTAATAAAGTAGATTTGCCCGTTCCGTTGTAACCAATTAAACCAATACGTTCGTTTGGCTGAATATGCCATGTAGCATCTTCCACAATTGTTCTGGCACCAAATTCAAACGTTACATTTTGTAATCCTAACAGCATAAGTAATTCTGAAAGGGATGAATTCCCTTTTTTCAGGCTGCAAAAGTAAGTTAATCAGCAAACTTTTTAAAGTAATTACTGTTATATCGTAAATTTGCCCAAAAAATATATAATGAAAAAAATTCTGGCAATAGTAATTCTGGCAATAGCAGCATTTTGTATTTACTGGTTTGTATTTAAAAATAAAGGAGGGGGAAATAGCGGACCAAAACAACAACCTTTAGCGCTTAAAAAACATTCTGAAGAATTTAATAAAAGCATAAGTGAAACAATGAACGCCTATTTTGAAATGAAAAATGCTTTTGTAGATGCAGATACTGTTAAAATTAAAGAAGCTGGTAAAAAATTTATTGGATTGGTGGATAGCATAAAATTAGACGAACTTAAAAAAGATACTGCTGCTATTTATGAAGATGCACTTGCAAAAATTGGCGATTTAAAAGCAAATGCTTCATCTATAATTATGCAAACAGATATTACAGAAATGCGACACGACTTTAGCTGGGTTTCCGAAGCATTATATCCGTTTTTTAAATTAATTAATTACGAAGGGCCCAATTTATATTTCCAAAATTGCCCAATGGCATTTGGAGAAGATAAAGGGGCTAACTGGATAAGCAATACAAAAGAAATTGTAAACCCTTATTTGGGAAAAAATCATCCGGAGTTTAAAGGTACTATGCTACATTGCGGCTCTGTAAAAGATACCATTAAAACACAATAAGCATTCTTAATTCATAACCGCAGCATAAGATCAGCTTATATAAAGGGACTATGAAAATTAAATTGTTTCTCTTACTGTTAATAATGGTTCCTTTTTTTGTAAAAGCACAAAACAGGTTTACAATTAGTGGTTTTATAAAAGATTCTTTAAATGGAGAAACACTTATTGGTGCATCCATAGCTGTACAGGGAAAAACAAAAGGTATCAGCAGTAACCAGTACGGTTTTTATTCTATCACTTTAGAAGAAGGGGAGTATATTTTTATAAACTCTTACATTGGTTACCAGCCAAAAATTTTGCAAATAAAGTTGGATGGTAATAAGCAATTGAATTTTAATCTGCTCCCAAAAATTTCCCTGTCGCAGGAAGTGATTGTTACATCAAAAAAAAGAGATGCGAATGTAAAAAATGCCCAGATGGGAAAATTTACTTTACCTATTGAGCAAATAAAATCAATCCCTGCATTTTTAGGCGAAGTAGATCTTTTAAAAACAATTCAATTATTACCGGGTATTCGCAATGCAGGCGAGGGCAGTGCAGGTTTGTATGTACGTGGTGGCGGCCCCGATCAAAATTTAATTTTACTGGATGATGCACCCGTGTATAACACAGGCCACCTGTTTGGCTTCTTCTCCATCTTTAATTCTGATGCAATAAAAAATGTAACCTTAATTAAAGGAGGGATGCCGGCGCAATATGGAGGTAGGCTATCGAGCGTTTTAGATATTTCGATGAAGGAAGGCAACAACCAAAAATACCAGGTAGAAGGTGGCATTGGTTTAATCGCTTCAAGATTATCAATACAGGGGCCGATCAAAAAAGATAAGGCATCATTTATTGTTTCTGCAAGAAGAACTTATATAGATGCATTGACAAAACCATTTATTAAACCCGGCAGCCAGTTTTACGGATCAGGTTATTATTTTTATGATTTAAATGCTAAAGTAAATTATAAATTCTCCGAAAAAGACAGGCTGTATTTAAGTGGCTATTTTGGCCGTGATGTTTTTGATTTTGCAAACGGAAAACAAAGTTTAAAAGTTAATATCCCCTGGGGAAATGCAACCGGTACTTTACGCTGGAACCATGTGTTTAATAAAAAATTATTTGGTAATACTACTGCAGTTTACAATGATTATAATTTTACATTTAAAGCAGCACAAAATAATTTTGAAATACAATTAGCATCAGGTATAAGAGACGTTAGTATAAAACAGGATTTTGATTTGTATCCTTTTACAGGGCATAAAATAAAATTTGGCGGCATTTTTACTTACCACAAATTTACACCTTCTGTAGTTAGTGGCAAACAGGACTCGGTGGTTTTTAATCCCAACAATGCACAAACAAAATTTGCAAACGAAGCGGCTGTTTACTTACAGGATGATTGGGAGATAAGTGATAAAATAAAAATAAATGCCGGTTTGCGTTACAGCTGGTTTCAACAAATTGGTGCATATAAAATTTATACAACAGATGCCAATGGAAACAGGACCGACAGTACAGTTTTTAAAAGGGGAGAAGCTGTACAAACTTACGGGGGATTAGAACCGAGATTAACTTTACGCTATGCTTTAAATGATGAAACTTCTTTAAAAGCATCGGTAACCAGGAACCTGCAATACATTCATTTGGTAAGCAACGCCGGTACTACTTTACCTACCGATATTTGGGTGCCCAGTACTTATAAAGTAAAACCACAAATAAGTTTTTTATACGCCGCTGGGTTGTTTAAAAATTTTAAGGATAATACGTATGAAACTTCTGTAGAAGTGTATTACAAACAAATGCAAAACCAAATTGAATACCAGGAAGGTTACACGCCTAACTCGTTAGATGACACTGAAAATTCTTTTGCTTTTGGAAAAGGATGGAGTTACGGTACTGAATTTTTTATTAATAAAGCAAGAGGTAAGCTAACCGGCTGGGTGGGTTATACTTTAAGCTGGACCTGGAGAAAATTTGCTGCGTTAAACTTCGGCGAAAAATATCCTGCCAAGTACGACAGAAGGAATGATTTAAGTGTTGTGGGTATTTATGAATTAAATAAAAAATGGAAACTCTCGGCCACTTTTGTTTATGGCAGCGGCAATGCAACAACTTTGCCGCAGCGTTTTTACATAGTAAACGGCATACTAACGCAGGAGTACAGCCGCATTAATGAATACCGATTGCCTGCTTATCACCGCTTAGATTTATCTGCTATACTTACCCCAAAGAAAAACGAAAAAAGAAAATGGAAGAGCGAATGGGTGTTCAGCATTTATAATACTTACAGCCGTCAAAATCCATACTTTGTTTATTTCGATCAAAACGGCAGTGCTTTAAATGGTACTTTAACCATACAGGCTAAACAGGTTTCATTGTTCCCCATCATTCCTGCAATTACCTGGAATTTTAAATTCTAAGCATAAAAAAAAAGCATCCCAAAATAGGGATGCAGTTTACTGTGAGAGTTCGGATTAAGAACTATTTTAAATTATCTTGCAAATGTTTGATAAGTTTCCACTTTAGCTCCGGGAAATGCCGGATCGTTAGTTGAAGTATTTACAACAGTAAATATTTCTGAAGTAAGTGTAAGCATTTTCCATCCATATGTTTTTGAGGGGGTAGTTGCAATTAAAGAATCGGTGCCGGAAAACTTATAAGTCCCGGTATTTATTGTACTGCTGTTATAGCAATATTGAAAATTTAAGTTGGCATCAAACTGAACAAAATTCTTTGGCTTGGGGGTGCGGTCGATAATAGTATCTTTAGAAAAAACATTGTTGTAATATAATCTCAGTTGTACCCTTTCAATCCACCATTCGCCAACAACCTGTTGTTCCTTGGGTTTATCCTGACTGGTATCTGGTTTTGCACATGAAGGAGTGAAGCAGCTCACTACAACTATACCAATAAAAAGTACAGAAGCTGTATAAAAGTTTTTCATCAGGTAAAATATTGGTTTTGATAATAACGCCAATATTGCCTGATTATTGTGTATTTTTTGGTTTATGGATAAAACGTATAACACCACTCTTTTCAAGATCACTTGCTATCCGTACTTCGTACCGGCTGGAACCGTCAGTAACTACCATTAAGGCTGTATTTGGAGGTATAGATCCTAAATTTTCGGCATACATCACCAACTCATTTACATCTTTTTTATCATCTGTATTTAAAGTAAGGGTAATGGCTTTATCGCTAAGCCTTTTATGAGAAAGGATTAATTTCCCATTAAATAAAAGCGAAATAGTATCACCGTCAATATCACCGTTATCGTACAGGTCAACTTTAAAAGTTTCGTTTTCTATTTCAATAGTTTTAATAAGATTGTTATTGCGTTTTTCAAAATTAATATCTGCCCTCGGCTTAATTTCAGGATTAGTTTTTACAACCGGCGGTGGTAATATTTTAGTTTCAGGATTTACAGGGGTTTTTAAAACCGGCGGCACAACTGCAGGCTTGGGGCTGTCCTTTTTTACAACTGGTGGAGGGGTAACTTTATTTTTGTCTTTAAAAATATTATTTAATTTAGGATCTTGCTTTTTTTGTTGCTTATCATTACGGGCAGTAGTGTTATTAAAAAGCGGGGTATTTTTTTTAAGTACCCTGCGTGATAAAACAGTTGTTCCATATCCGCAATCGCCTTCCTGGTTAGGTGCCGGCACCCAACTGCCCTCAAGCATTTGCACATCATCCTGTTTAAAATAAGTTAGCTTATGAACCTGAAAACAGTTTCTTATGTGCACAGGCACATTTGTTTTTGTTCTTTCGGTTTCCGTTACTTCCACATAACCACTTTTTTTATTTAGTTTGCCTTTTAATCTGCAGATGGTATAGTATCTTTTTCCCCCGTCATTAAAATAAGTGTAAGAGTAACCGGTAACTTCATTACCATTTGTTTCCAGCTCCAGCACATAATCACAACGTTCGCCGCCCCAACCTAAAAAAGTAGTGCTGTTATCTGTAAACTGGCCTTTCCACTGGCCTTTGAATTCCTGTGCAAAAATTAGTGTTGTAAAAAAAAGGGAAAGTATTAGTAGTAAATTTTTTTTCATTTTCACTTATCTTTTTATTCTTGATAAATTTTAGAACATCTCATTATTTACAAAGATATTTTAGATTAATTTTTCCATAGCTAATAGTTCGTTAAATTTGCACCCTGCCGTAAGTTAAGGCAGCATTATAAAGATATGATAAAGATTACATTACCCGATGGGGCAGTAAAGGAATATGAAGAAGGTGCATCAGCCCTGGATGTGGCCAAATCTATAAGCGAAGGATTGGCAAGAAAAGTATTAGCAGCAAATATTAATGGCGAAGTTTGGGATGCCACAAGGCCTATAAATAGTGATGCATCCTTAAAATTATTAACCTGGGATGATACCGAAGCAAAATCAACTTTCTGGCATTCTTCTGCACACCTTATGGCAGAGGCGGTGGAAACTATGTTTCCCGGTGTAAAATTTTGGGTAGGCCCTGCAATTGAAAAAGGTTTTTATTATGATATGGATTTAGGGGATAAAAAAATTGCCGAAGAAGATTTGGCTTTGCTGGAAAAAAAGATGAATGAGCTGGCCAGGCAAAATAATGGTTTTGCAAGAAAAGAAATTTCTAAAGCAGATGCCATAAAATATTTTGAAGCTAAGGGAGATGAATACAAATTAGATTTATTAAATGGCCTTACCGATGGCGGTATTACATTTTACACACAGGGTCAATTTACCGATTTGTGCCGTGGTCCGCACATACCCAATACAGGATTTATAAAAGCCATAAAATTAACCAGCATTGCAGGTGCATACTGGAAAGGTGATGAAAAAAATAAACAGCTTACACGTATTTATGGTATAACATTCCCTAACCAAAAAGAATTAGATGAATATTTGGCAATGCTGGAAGAAGCAAAGAAAAGAGACCATCGTAAATTAGGTAAAGAGCTAGGTATTTTTACTTTTGAAGATAATGTAGGTCCGGGCTTACCCTTATGGATGCCCAACGGCACTATTATTATTGAAGAACTGGAAAAACTGGCAAAGGAAACAGAAAAAGCTGCTGGTTACAAAAGAGTGGTAACACCTAATATTGCAAAAGAGAGCATGTATATTACCAGCGGGCATTTACCTTATTATGCCGATAGTATGTTTCCGCCGATGGAAATGGATGGCGAAAAATATTATTTAAAACCAATGAACTGCCCTCATCATCATAAAATATTTGATGCAGAGCAAAAGAGTTACAAAGACCTGCCTTATCGTATTGCAGAATATGGAACCTGTTACCGTTACGAACAAAGTGGCGAATTATTTGGCCTTATGAGGGTGCGTTGCCTGCACATGAACGATGCACATATTTATTGCAGTAAAGAACAATTTGCACAGGAGTTTATGGCAGTAAACGAAATGTACATCAAGTATTTTAAAATATTTGGTGTAGATAAATATGTAATGCGCCTTAGCCTGCACAGCCCCGAAAAACTTGGACAAAAATATGTAAATGAACCAGCGCTGTGGAAAGAAACTGAGGATATGGTACGCAAGGTTTTAATAGAAACCAATACACCTTTTGTAGAAGTACAGGACGAAGCAGCATTTTACGGTCCTAAAATTGATGTACAAATCTGGAGTGCTATTGGTAAAGAATTTACTTTGGCTACCAACCAGGTAGATTTTGCACAGGGCCGCAGCTTTAAATTAAGTTTTACTAATAAAGATAACCATCCGGAAGTACCATTAATTATTCACCGGGCTCCTTTGGGAACCCATGAAAGATTTATAGGATTTTTGCTGGAACATTTTGCCGGAAAATTTCCCACATGGCTGGCACCGCTGCAGGTAAAAATATTGCCGATAAGCGATAAGTTTATGGATTATGCAAATACAATTTTGCAAAAGCTGAAAAATGCTGATATTCGTGTTGAAATTGATGACAGAAACGAGAAGGTAGGAAAAAAGATAAGGGATACCGAATTGGCAAGAGTGCCTTATATGCTGGTGATTGGAGAAAAAGAAATGAATGAAGGCAAAGCATCAATAAGAAGGCAGGGCATAGGAGATTTAGGTGCAAAAGACATTAATGAATTTATTAGAGAAATTTCGAAAGAAATAAAAGAGCGTTCAATGTAAAATAAAATAAAATTTTTATCTTACGTAAGAATAATAAACAACATTGTAAATTAAAAATTGTAAATGGCATTTCCACCACGGCCGCCCCGGGGAGCGTTTAATCCCCGTTTTAAAAAAGAACAGCAGCAGGAGCATCGTACCAACCACATGATAAAAGTACCCGAAGTACGGTTGGTTGGCGAAAATATTGAACCGGGCATTTATGCAACTGCCGAAGCTGCAAAAATTGCAAAAGAACAGGAACTTGATTTAGTAGAAATTTCTCCCGGAGCCAATCCGCCTGTATGTAAAATTATTGATTACAATAAATTTTTGTACGAAGAGAAAAAGAAGAAGAAAGAACAAAAAGCAAAAAGCAAAACCAGTGAGGTAAAAGAAATACGTTTTACCCCCAACACAGATGATCATGATTTTGAGTTTAAAGTAAAGCATGCCGAAAAGTTTTTGCAGGATGGCGATAAAGTAAAAGCACACGTACAGTTTAAAGGGCGTGCCATTATGTTTAAAGAGCGTGGCGAATTATTATTATTAAAATTTGCGGATAGTTTAAAAGATGTAGGCGCTTTAGAAGGCTTACCGAAAATGGAAGGAAAAAGAATGCTGGTAATGTTTGCACCAAGAGCGGCGCAAAAGAAAAAATCAGGATCGGAGCTGGGTAAATTACATAAAGAAGAAAAACCTGCACCGGTAACTGAAACACCCGCTGCCGAAAATGCCAGTTAAAAAAGTAAAGGATAATATTTAATTCTTATGCTGATAAAATAGTTTAATACGGGAAGCATCTGCTTCCCTTTTTTTAAATAAAAAGTTTGAAAATACAAGTGCTTTTTATAAATCTAAAACCGCAAATCTAAAATCATAAATTCGAAGAGTGGATATCAGCTTAAATAAATACATTAGTGAAACAGGTTTTTGCAGCCGCAGGGAAGCTGATAAATATATTGAGCAATGCCGTGTAACCATTAATGGAATAGAAGCAACAAAAGGAAACAGGGTAGGAGAAAAGGATGTGGTATTGGTTGATGGCGAGCCCATCAAAAAAAAGAAAAATGTTGCGGTTTATATTTTACTCAACAAACCCAAAGGTATTACCTGTACTACCGATTTAAAAGATAAAACCAATATTATTGATTTTATAAATTTTAAAAGCCGCATTTTTCCTATCGGCAGATTAGATAAAAGAAGTGAAGGCTTAATTTTTTTAACCAACGACGGAGATATTGTAAATAAAATTTTACGTGCCGGCAACAAACACGAAAAAGAATATATTGTTGCAGTTGATAAACCCATCAATATAGATTTTATAAACAAAATGCGAAACGGTGTACGCCTTGGCGGTACAGTAACACAAAAGTGTTTTGTAAAACAGGAAGGCGACAGCAGGTTTAAAATAATATTAACGCAGGGCTTAAACAGGCAAATACGCCGGATGTGTGAAGTGCTTGGTTATAATGTAGTGTCATTAAAACGAATAAGAATAATGAATATAACTATTGCGGGTTTACAGTCTGGTAAATGGCGTTATTTTACACCAGATGAAATTACAGTTATAAACGGCATGGTTGCAAACAGCAGTAAAACTGCTGACGGTAATGAAGGGATGGACGAATAAAATTTATCATAAATTTTTGGAGAACTTTATTACTTGCTTTATAAAATCGTAACTTTTCAATAATAATTTTACAATGTTCGATAAAATCATTGCTTACTTTTCTACACTGGAGCAGAGGCCGGTTGAACGGATGGCTTTTATTATTGGCTCCATGCTCATACTCTGGATTATTGAAGGTGCCATACCGTTGCTTGCATTAAAATACAAGAAAACAAAATGGAAACATGCATCTGTTAATCTTACTTTCACTGTAATTCATCTTATCATTCACACAGGGTTTGGTTTTTTAATTGTTAAGTTATCTGATTGGGCTGCAATAAACCAATTTGGATTAGTGTACTGGTTTAACGCTTCTGTTATTGGTACAATAATTATTTCGGCACTGGCATTAGATTTATTTGGTGGATGGATGAGCCACATGATTGAACATAAAGTACCCTTATTCTGGCGTATGCACATTATTCACCACTCCGATAATAATGTTGATGTTACTTCGGGCTTGCGCCATCATCCATTGGAAAGTGTATGGAGAGGATTATTTTTTTTAATTGCTATTATTATTTGCGGCGCACCTATTTATGCTGTAATGATCTACCAGACCATACTCACCATATTTGTTGCATTTACTCATGCCAATATTTCTTTACCAATATGGTTAGATAAAGGAATGAGTTATGTACTCGTTTCTCCCAATATGCATAAAGTGCACCACCATTGGAAACAACCTTATACCGACAGCAATTACGGGGCAGTATTTTCAATCTGGGATCGTTTATTCAGAACCTATTTGGAATTGGACAGATCTAAACTTCGGTACGGCTTAGATAAATATTACAGCAACGATAAAGATGAAGATCTCGCCAGCCTTATGAAAAAACCTTTTATCAAACTGGAAGAATAAATATTAGTGATCGTAACTGATAACCCTTGATATTTTCCACAGCCCATCTATTTTCTGCCATATCATTACAAATTTAAAAGTGCCTGTTTCTTCTTTACCATTTTCTACATGTTTAAATTGATGTACGCCAATTTCTATTGCGCCATAGTTTTTAATGGGATGTACTTCCAGGCTGCCACTTACCAATTGCCTTGTTAATTTAAAAGGTTTATTAAAAGTGCTTTTAAAATTCTCAAATACTTTTTCATACGATATTAATCCATCATTATCCTGAAACCATTCAAGATCTTTGGTAAACATCGCTTTGAAAGATTTAAAATTTTGAGTATTAAAATAATGAAATATTATACTGTCCTGCAGGGCAATTTCATTGTATAACTCCTGCGGTGTTACTGCTACTTTTTTTTCCTGTGCAATTATACAATTGCTGGATAAAAATGCAATTGAAAAAATAAGCAAATATCTTACAGTAAATTTATTTTGTTTCATAACTATAAATTTTATACTTTTTTATTGTTTAATCCCATACGCATTGCAATCATGTGTTTTGCAAAACCCACTTTTTCATAAGCATTTATTGCGGCTTCATTCATTTGATAAACATCCAGCCTTAATTCTGTTATGTTTTGCAAAGTGCACCATTCCACAAGGGCATCTATAATTTTTTTGTTTACGCCTTTACCTCTATGATTGGGATCTACATACATAAAGCCCAGGTATGCATGTTGCTGATGCTGCAAATATGGTTTTGCATTTTCAATACGGGCATAGCCGCTTCCAATAATTACTTCATCCAGTTCTGCAACAACAATTTCAACATCTGCAGCATTTATCATTTTTTCAATATTATAATAATTAATTTTTTCTTTTCTTAAAGTGGGGTCGTAAGGTCTTTCCGCAGCAATTACACCCTGCTCAAACTCCAGAAGCCTCTCTAGATCCGTCAATACTGCTTTTCTAATAAATATTTGATTCATTATTTTATCTAATTTAAAAGACTATCAAATTTAAAATATTTTTTTACTTAAAACCAATGTAATAACCGATCACCAATTTTGGCATAATGCTTACTATATCAACCTTAAATTGCAAAACATTTATCAATTATAAAAAGGCATTACAAATAAACTGCATTTATAAGTATAAATTTTTTTATGACAGGCACAGATGTTGTAAGATAATTAATACAGGCTAAAAACTTGTTAACATCACTTACCTTTACAAATCAGAATATTTAAAATAGTTTAATAAATTATAATGCATTTAGAAGATAATAATGAAGTAGCAAAGAACATGGAAGTGATAGGAATGTTACAGGGTTTTGTAGCCGAAACTGTTGAGACCTCGCTGTTAGATCCAGATGATTGCTGGCAACCAACTGATTTTTTACCTGATTTTACACAAAATGGTGTTTTTGAAGAAGTAAAAAAGTTAAGAGAACGTACTGCATGTATCCCCGACAGTGTTATTACCTCTCTTGTAGGCAACATGATTACAGAAGAAGCATTACCCAGTTATCAAACTTATTTTAATCTTATTGTAAACGAAGAAAAAGATTTAACCAGTACCAATGGCTGGGTAAGATGGAGCAGGGCATGGACGGCAGAGGAAAACAGGCACGGCGATCTGCTTAATAAATATCTCTATTTATCCGGCAGGTGCGATATGAAAGCGGTTGAACAAACCATTCACCGTTTAATTTATAATGGCTTTAACGCCAACACCAATAACGATCCGTACCAGGCGATGGTGTATACTTCTTTCCAGGAAAGAGCTACAAAAATATCGCATGTAAATACGGGTAAATTAGCCGATAAAGCCGGCGACAGTACATTATCCAGAATTTGCAAAACCATCGCAGGTGATGAAGCAAGGCATGAAAAAGCTTACAAATCATTTATGTCAAAAATATTTGAAATAGACCCCAATGGTGGGTTGAAAGCTTTTGAACAAATGATGCGTAAACAAATTGCAATGCCCGCTATTTTAATGGCCGACGGAGCAAAAAATTCAAATCTGTTTACTGACTTTTCTGCAATTACACAAAAAATAGGCGTGTACACCACCTGGGATTATGCAAGTATTATAGAACACCTTGTTTCGCTTTGGAAAATTGAAACATTAACCGGGCTAAAAGATGGTGCAGCAAAAGCACAGGATTATTTATGTAACCTTGCTACCAGGTACAAAAAGATTGCAGAAAGAATGAAAGTGCCAGAGGATATTAGCCTCTCCTGGTTAAATAATAAAAAACTGGCTTTTTAAATAACAACTCTTTAACTTCTTATATATATATTTAATAAGCCACGCCTGTGGCTTATTTTTTTGCTCCAATTTAATTACTTTCCTAATGGAATATAATTACTATTGCACCTAACCGCAGTTGTTTTGCACATTTTAAAATATTGGCATTTTTTTTGTCTGATTCAAATAAAATAAATCCCTGCACCATACATAAATTCTACCCGATTCGTTTTATTATTCATTAAAAACTTTAAAAAGAAAACTTATGAAATCAACTTCAAGGACTTCCCTGATCGCAGGTATTTTTTTGCTTACAATCAGTTTATTTTTTTACGCCTGCCAAAAAGAAACTTCTGCCGATAGCAATGCTGCTATCCCTCCCGGTAATTCAAAGCTTTCAGTTTATCTTACCGATGGGCCACTTGATTTTCAAAAAGTACTGATAGATATTCAGCGCATAGAAGTTAAACTGGATACCTGCCGCCGTAATCATGATGATGACCATGAACACCCCGGCTGCGATGACGATAATGACAGACGCAACAGTAACTGCGAAATATGGGATACTTTAAACATAAGACCGGGTGTATATGATTTACTTAAACTTAGAAATGGTTTAGATACTTTGCTAGCAAGCGGTTTTATACTTAACGGAAAAATTGAAAGAATTAAATTTACTTTAGGCACTAATAACAGTGTACAGGTAGATAGTATTACACATCCGTTAAAACTAGTAAACAATCAGAATTTCGTATTTGTAAATATTAAAAAAGAACATCTGGATTCTTTATCATCAAATAATTTCAATTTGTATTTAGATTTTGATCTGTCACGCTCAATCAGGCTTATCAATGGCACTTATTGGCTTAAACCTGTTTTAAAACCATTTGGTAAACACAGCAGCGGAGAAATTGAAGGTAAAGTAAGGCCCGTGCATTCATTTGGAATGATTAAAGCATTTAATGCAACCGACACAGCTTTTGCAAGGCCCGAAGATGAAGGTGAATTTAAAATAAGAGGATTAAAAGATGGAACCTACAGTTTGTTTATCGATGGTATTAATGGCTACAGAGATACTACCATTACAAATATTTCTGTAAGAAGAAATAAAGAGACTGATTTAGGAACAATTAAGCTGACACAGTAATAACAAAACTATTTTAAAAAACTGCCTCAACAAAATGAGGCAGTTTTTTATTTATAAAATCTCGACGAATGACTTACAAAAGGTAAATTCATGGTTTAAGAAAAAAGAAATAATTTAGCAATTGATATTTAAATCAGTACGGATGCTTGTTTTTTTACGATTACTATTTTTTGCTTTTGTACTAATCTTTACAATTACTGCAAAGGCCCAAATATGTAATGGAAGTTTAGGCGATGCTGTTGTAAATATTACTTTTGGTAATGGCAGTGGCGGCAATACAGGTTATGTACCCACCAACGCTTATACCTACACCAGTTCTTCCTGCCCCAATGATGGTTTTTATACTATTACAAACCGTACCTCTGGATGTTTTGGAAATTCATGGATAACAGTAAATAACGATCATACCGGCAATGGTGCATTTTTATTGGTTAATGCATCATTTTTGCCAGGCGATTTTTTAGTAACCACTGTAACCGACCTGTGCCCCAATACAACTTATGAATTTGCTGCATGGCTGATGAATGTGCTTGCACGTAGCGGCATTAAACCCAATATAACTTTTAGTATAGAAACACCTGGCGGCACAGTGCTGCAGCAGTTTTCAACAGGCGATATTCCTGAATCTTTTTCTGCTGTATGGAAACAATATGGTTTCTTTTTTACCACGCCTGTTAATAATCCTGTTATTGTTTTACGCATGACCAATAATGCACCCGGCGGTATTGGAAACGATATTGCACTGGATGATATTACTTTTCGTCCATGCGGCCCTGCAATAATTACTTCATCCATACAAGGCAATAGCGATACGGTGGATATTTGTGAAGGCAATACAAACACTTACACATTTAATGCAACAATATCATCCGGTTATGTTTCGCCGGTGTACCAATGGCAGGTAAGTACAGATTCGGGTAAAGTTTGGAAAGATATTGCAGGTGCAAATACAATAACTTATCAGCGTAATTCAACTGCCGCAGGATTTTATTGGTACCGGCTTACAGTAATTGAGAAAAGTGTTGTAAATGTTGTTGCATGCCGTATTGCATCAAATGATGTTGCCATAAATGTACATGCAAAACCATTTGTAAATGCAGGCCCCGACAGAATAATGATTGCAGGCAATACAATTGTTATTGATGGAAAAGTAACAGGGGAGAATCCGGTTTATTACTGGGATCCGCCGGATTATTTAAATGATTTCAAAATAGAAACCCCGGCAGCATCACCTGTTAATGATATTATGTATACACTTTACGCAATAAGTCCGTTTGGTTGCAGCAACAGGGATGCTGCAGCAATAAAAGTGGTAAAAGGCATTTTTGTGCCTACTGCATTTACACCCAACAACGATGGAAAAAACGACAGATGGCGAATACCTTTTCTTGATCCTCTGTTTGGCGCAACAGTAAATGTTTACAACCGCTTTGGACAGGTTGTGTATCATACCGAAGGAGCAACTGTTGATTGGGATGGAAATTTAAACGGAGTTGCCCAGGCAACAGGAACTTATGTTTATACCATTCAATATAAACAAGGGCAGAAGGCTGTTAAAGGCACTTTTATTCTTATAAGGTAAATATGTTTTTATGTAAAAATATTATTTCTGGTTTTGTTGTTGTATTGATCATCTACAGTAACTGCTTCTCTTATTAATTTTACAATAGCTTTTTCTTTTATTAAAACTTGGCGACAGGATAATTTATTTTTTAGTTGAATTAAAAACTGATACAAGTTGATGAGTGATAGTATTTACGGGGCAAACTGCTTCGCAAAACATACAGGCAATATCGCAAGGGGTGTTTACAGCAATCGTATCAAAATTGCTGATAAAACCTGCCGGCTGCGGACAAACTGCCACACAGGCGCCGCATTTTATACAGGCATTCCAACCAATTTCAAAAACCACCGCTTCTTTTGTACCCATAATTAAATTTTTTTGTATTCCGAATCCGGGCTAAAATAATTCGACATTGTTTTATATAATTGTTCGTCTCTTTCCAAAATATCTGGGGTATCAAAAATTTTTTTCTTCACCCTGTATAATTTCCACATACTGTTGCCGCCTGATTTTAACCAGTTATCATGGTAACCTTTCAAATTATTTTTATCTGTTGGTTTACCGCTTAGTATTAATGCTGCTAAAAATTCTCCTGCAATTTTCCCGCTGTTTAATGCAGTATGTATTCCTCCACCGGTTATGGAGTTTACATGCCTTGCAGCATCACCCACTAAAATTAAATTATCGGCATATTGCGTTTTTAGCGGTGCTGCCAATGGCACACCGCCGCCCTGTATTTCTAATATCCTGCAATTTTTAAACCGCTCTTTAAAAAAAGAATTTTTTATAAAATGATCCAAGTATGCCTGTGCATTACCGGTACACATTGTTCTGGTAACACCCAATCCAATCTCTGCATAACCATGGCCTTTTGGAAAAACCCATGCATAGCCGCCAGGTGCCCATTGGTGACCAGTAATTATTTCCAGCAAACCTTCAGTTTCCACACCATCAACTACAAATTGTAAACAACTGGCGAGCTCACTCAATTTAATATGGGTTTTTATTCCTGCCCATTTTCCCACCTGCGATTGCACCCCATCAGCACCAACCACTACTTTTACTTTAACCGTAATGGCCTCATTAAATTTATTAAGATCAACTTCGCAACTGCCGTCATCTAATACACGATAACCAATGGCTTCAGTTTTTAACCATATTGTTACACCGGCACGTTCTGCCTGTGTTGCAAGGTAGCGGTCAAAGCGCCGCCTGTCCACTACATACCCCAACGGTTTGTTACCTTTATTGCTGCCGTATTCATCTGGTTTTATTGCTCTGTAATCCACTACTTTTTTTTCGCCTTTAGTATTATAAATGGCAAAGCCATAAATATCTTCTAAAATAAATTCAGCAGAGGGAGATACACCGGTTTGTTCTAAAGCATTATAGCTGACAGCACCTGAGCATTGAATGGGAGCACCCAGTTCCTGTTTTTTATCTACCAATAAAACACGTAAACCATTTGCTGCGGCAAAACGTGCTGTTGTGGCACCGCCGGGTCCGGAGCCTATAACTACAATATCAAATTCGGGCATTGTATCAGATGAAGAACTGTTAGGCATATTTACTGGTTCGTACAATTTTTGTATAATATTTACTACTTACGTAATAATCCGAAAGCAGATTTTTATTGCTGTTTTAAAAACAAGTATTTGTTTAAGGCAATCACTTTATTTGTATAAAGGTAACCATTGTTCAAATACTTACGTTTGGGTGTTTAATGAATTAGTATCAATTATAAGGCCATTTACGGGTGTAGAATTTATTACCCTTTATAAAATTATATTTACAGGTAAATACTGTTTTTAAATGCAATTTATTCAGAGAGGCATTAGTAAATAAAAAAAGCCGGCACAAAGGCCGGCAATACCATTTACAGTTGTGTTTACCTGCTCATCTCAAAACGCAACCTGTATTTACCGCCATCCCCGGCAAGCTCAATATTTTTTACTATTGTCTTGGTGTTTACAGCCTGTAAATCGGCGGCAGAATATGGTATTTCCGCCACGCCAATTAAATCATCACTGCTTGGGATGCCCGTAACTGTTACACCGGTTAAAATATCTTTGGCATCTTTTTTTAATTTAGATACCATACTTGCACGGCTCATACCGGCATTGGCATAAGAAGTTATCGCTGCAAATAATTGTGCATGCATACCGGCACGTATGCCGCCAGCCTGTGCATCATCATTTTCCATTAAGGCTGCAATAAAAATGGCTTCGTCAGGTGAGTTAAGGTCGTGTGGTTTACCATCTAATCCCCAAAAGTTTTTAGAGGGATGATTGAGTAATTTACCTAATGGGCCGGCAATGTTTATGGCAGTGGATACCAGTTCGCCTTTATCCACATTTTGCCATGGGCCGTACATAATGGTAGATGCCGCAGGAATTGTTACAAGCCCTGCTACTTTTTTTAATTGCGATGCAAAAACAAGCACATAAGGTTCTTCAGATGCACTTGGTTCGTTTGTTTCTTCCAGGCAACGCATTTTTGTTAATGCAAATTTTACTTTTGGCATAATTGAAAAGTTTAAACAGTTAAAGAATAAAGTTCACTGCATAGTTCTTAAATTATAGGGAACAGTGCAGTAAATAATTAGCCAGCGGTTATATTGGTTTATAAAATGGTTATCTTGAAAGAAGAATTTAAAATGAAAAATAAAATTCATTATCCTGCTATTTTTATTTTTAGCACCGGTAAAAGGTGGAGAAGTTCAATTGTTCTATATTTAGCAAATCAATTAATTAAAAAAGAAATGACATGTTAAGCAACAACGATATTTTAAAAAAATTAAGGGTAGCCCTTGCATTGCGCAATGATGATATTATTGAAATTTTAGCACTGGTTGATTTTGAAATTACAAAAGGTGCGTTAGGCGATCTTTTTAGAAACTCCGATCATCCCGGTTACGAAGAGGCCGGCGACCAGATACTGCGTAATTTTTTAAACGGACTTATTATTTACAAACGTGGCAAATTGCCTGAAGCCAAAACAAATATTAAGGATGGGGGAGCAGCAGATGAGGCGAAAACGTAAATGTAAGTATTTGAATCCCTGCAAGTTTTTATTTTTGAGGTTTTAATAAAACAAAATATCTTACGTCAAAGGATTTATTTTGTGCTGGCTTCGCTGTCAATATCGCCTTCTTCGTCTTTTGATTTATGGTAATCGTTGTTCTGCTGGTTTTCAAATTCCTTTTCATCCTTCTGGTTTTTTGTTACCAAAAAAACAATTAGAGCAATAAGTATAATTGCTGCAATAATAATTATAGTCCAGTTCATACATATAAAGTTTATATAAAGGTAAACTAATTTAGAGAGGGCGAATGTTACCAATTAAACAGGGCTGTATTGTAAAGTTGTGCTACCCTTTACCATTTTTAAACACTGTGCCGTCCTTCATTACAAAAACTACTTTGCCAAATACTTTCGCATCTTTTAAAGGATCGCCATCAACTGCAATAATATCTGCCAGTTTATTTATTTCAATACTGCCCAATTGTGTTTTCATTCCTAATAGATCTGCAGCATTAATGGTAGCTGCTTTAATCGCTTCCATTGGTGGCATACCGCCTTCAATCATGTAACCAAATTCCAGCCAGTTTAAACCGTGTTTAAATACCCCTGCATCTGTACCAAATGCAATTTTAACACCAGCCTTATATGCTTTAGCAAAAGTGTTTTGTATTTGTGGCCCTGTTGCCAATGCTTTGGGAGTAACAATTTCAGAAAAATAGCCGGGAATTTTTGCACTGTCTGCAGTTGATTTACCTGCTGTAATTGTAGGTACAAGCCAGGTACCATATTGTTTCATTAATGCAATGCCCTCATCATCCATAAAAGTTCCATGTTCAATAGAATTTACGCCGCCACGGATGGCCCTTTTTATTCCCTCGGCTCCGTGTGCATGTGCGGCAACTTTAAAATTATAATCTTTTGCTGCTGTTACAATTGCTTTTATTTCTTCCTCGGTAAATTGTGCATTGGCACCATCTTTTGCCTGGCTTAATACACCACCCGTAGCCGTTATCTTTATTAAATCGGAGCCATCTTTGTACCGCTGCCTTACTGCATGGTAAGCATCTTCTACGCCATTAATTACACCTTCTTTTGGCCCGGGGTCGCCCATTAAATCTTTTCGGTAGCCATTGGTTGGGTCGGCATGGCCGCCGGTGGTAGCAATTGATTTTCCGGCAGTAAGTATTCTTGGCCCAATTACCAATCCTTTATTAATGGCATTACGTAACGAAATATTAATACCGCTGCCACCTAAATCTCTTACCGTTGTAAAGCCAGTCATTAAAGTAATGTTTACATATTGCAACGATTCAAAAGCAACATCTGCAGTGTTGTAAATAAATTTATCAGCAACGTTTCCTTTTTTTGTTTCGCTTTCTGTGTGTACATGGCAATCAATCCAGCCGGGCATTACAGTTTTTGTTTTAAGGTCGATAGTTTTATCGCCTGTTGCAGCCACCGAAAAACCATTTACCACAGCGGTTATTTTATTTTTCTCCACCACGATAGTCATGTTGCTTTTTGCGTCATTGCTTACGCCATCTATCAGCGTGCCGCACCAGATAATTGTTTTTTGACCTAAAAGATTTGAAATACAAAAGGCCATTAAAACCAGCAGTGTTGTTTTCTTCATAAAGAAAAAGTTGAAAGATGAATGTACAGAAAAGTTGCAATATTATTGCTGTACGGCATTAAAACAATTTAAAAATGCAGCCTATAATCCTGCTAAACTTTCTTCAATTGCTTTTATCCGTGATAAGGCATCGGCTTTCTTTTTTTGTTCCAAGGCTAAAACTTCGGGTTTTGCATTAGCCACAAATTTTTCGTTGCTTAATTTTTTTTCTACAGAAAGGAGAAAGCCTTTTTGATGGTCGAGGTCTTTTATTAGATCGTCTTTTTGGCTGCCAGTATTTAAAGGTTGCTCCGATTCAACATAAAATTTATCATTGCCAATTACAACTGAAACGGCATTCTCAATTTTATCATTTACATACAAAACAGATTTAGCATTTAACTGTTTAGCTAAAATATTTTCTATGGTTTGATACGTTGCTGCATTTACCGCTTGTATGTGTAATTGAATTTGTTCTTTAGGTTTAATTTGATTTTTATTTCTTACATCACGAATACCTGTGATAACCTCCTTTAATAAATTTCCCTGAATTAAAATTTGTTTATCAGTATTTTTAAATGCATCCAATTGCCTTATACATAAATCATCATCTCTATCTTGCAGCAAATGATAAATTTCTTCTGTAACGAATGGCATATAAGGATGAAGTAATTGCATTAGTGCAGTAAAAAATTCAATTGTTTTTTTATAAACAGCTGCTTCAATCGGTTGTTCAAAACCCGGCTTAACCCATTCTAAATACCAACTGCAAAAGTCATCCCATATTAAACTGTAAATAGTTTTTAATGCTTCGCTCAACCTAAATTGTTTCATCAGTCCATCCACTTCTGATTTTACTTCGTTCAATCTGCTTTCGAACCAGAGAAGAGCAAAGCTAGGAGCTTTGAGCTGCGAGCCTTCGGTGGATTCTTTACTCCCAGCTCCCAGCTCAAAGCTCAACGCTTGTCTTCCTTCCCACATCTTCACTAACTTCAACGCATTCCATAATTTGTTATTAAAATTTCTGCCCTGCTCTAATGATGATTCATCAAACAACAAATCATTTCCTGCAGGCGAAGCAATCATAATTCCAAAACGTGTAGCATCGGCGCCATACTGATCAATGAGACCAAGCAAATCAGGGGAGTTTCCTAACTGCTTGCTCATTTTTCTGCCTTGTTTATCCCTTACCATACCGGTAAAATAAACGTCTTTAAAAGGCAATTCTTTTTTGTATTCATAACCCGCCATTATCATTCTTGATACCCAAAAGAAAATAATATCCTGGCCAGTAACCAATGTGGTTGTGGGATAATAATAATTAATTTCTTTATTGCCGGGATTGCTGATGCCTTTAAAAACTTCCATTGGCCACAACCAACTGCTGAACCAGGTGTCTAATACATCTTCGTCCTGCTTTATGTCGTCAATGGTGAATGGTGAATGTTGAATAGCTGTATCTTTTGATTCACCATTCACCATTGACCATTCACCCTTAAATTTTTCAAATGCTTCTTCTTTTGTTGCAGCAACTACAAACCTTCCTTCCGCATCATACCAGGCTGGTATTTGCTGCCCCCACCAAAGTTGTCGGCTGATACACCAGTCTTTTATATTGCCCAGCCAATGGCTGTACGTATTTTTTAATTTTGCAGGATGAAATTGTATAGTATCATTCATCACCGATTTCAATGCCTCCGGGTTTCTCTGCATAAATTTCTGCATATCAATAAACCATTGCATAGAAAGCCTGCTTTCGATAACAGCACCTGTTCTTTCACTCGTTCCAACCTGTCCCTTATAATCCTCTATTTTTTCAATTTGATTTAATGCAGTAATATCTTCTGTAATTTTTTTACGCAATGCAAAACGATCAACACCAGTATAACTTAAAACCAGTGCAGATGGATTGTCGTCCATTAACTCTGCTGAGGTAAATTTTCCTGCGGCATCTAAAGTATCAATGGCTTTTAAGTTATGCTTTAGGCCAAGTATATTATCATTCTTATCATGCGCCGGTGTAATTTTTAATGCCCCGGTACCAAAATCTGCAGTAACATAGTCATCTGCAATTACAGGTATTTTTCTGTTGATGAGGGGAACAATAACTTCTTTACCAATAAGTTTACTATATCGTTCATCCGTTGGATTTACACAAATAGCTACATCACCTAAAATAGTTTCGGGCCGGGTGGTAGCAACCGTTATACTGCCGCTTCCATCAACCAAAAGATATTTTACGAAGTATAATTTTGAATCTACATCTTTAAAAATTACTTCTTCATCACTCAATGCGGTTTGGCTTACCGGATCCCAGTTTACCATTCTCTTACCACGATAAATTAATCCTTTACCATACAGATCAATAAAAACTTTTATTACCGCTTTGTAATAATCTTCATCCATTGTAAAGGATGTTCTGTTCCAGTCTAAACTGCAGCCTAATTTTTTTAACTGCTGTAAAATAATGCCGCCATACTTTTCTTTCCATTCCCAGGCATAACTTAAAAATTCTTCTCTTGTTAAAGATGATTTAGTGATGCCTCTTTCTCTTAACATCTGCACCACTTTTGCTTCTGTAGCAATAGAGGCATGGTCGGTGCCGGGTACCCAGCAGGCATTTTTGCCTTCCATCCGGGCACGTCTTATTAAAATATCCTGTATGGTATTATTTAGGCAATGCCCCATGTGTAATACCCCTGTTACATTGGGCGGGGGAATTACAACAGTATAAGCTTCCCTTCCATCGGGTGTGCTGTTAAAATAACCTTTATCTATACAATGCTGGTACCATTTGGCTTCTATAGCAGTTGGTTCAAAATTTTTACTGAGTTCCATTTTTTATTTTTCTTTTTCTACATTCAATATTTACCGGGTTGCAAATGTACAAAAAAGCATGGGAGGGACGAAGCTGTTGGCAAACCTATTATTATTGCAAGTTAATTACAGCAGATATCAATGTTTTATAGGTAATGCTTAAGTCCCAATGTTCAAATAAAACCCTTCAATTAAAACAACGAATTAAATATTGTTGTTTCTTTTTACATTGTTAAAAAATATTATTGTGAACTTCCGTCTTATTACCTTTGCTTCTTAAACGATTTTTTTATGAAAGAAGTTTATATTATATCCGCAGTGCGTACCCCACTTGGAAGTTTTGGCGGAGCATTAAAAGATTTTAGCGCTACAAAACTGGGTGCTGTTGCCATTAAAGGCGCTATTGAAAAAGCAGGCGTAAAAGCCGAATGGGTAAAC
>NZ_JANPCM010000335.1:0-1832 GCF_031430955.1 Ferruginibacter sp. | reverse complement strand
CCCAATTTGGCAGTAAGCTCCTGGTTTTTTTCCGGCGTTAAAGGATTTACCCTTGATGGCACACCCGGCTGAAAAAAGAAAGTAGCATTACTCGTTTGCTCATGATGATCGGTTAAAATATTCGGCTTCCATTTATGAAACCACTGTAACCTGTTCTGACTTTCTACATGCACCGCCGGCAACCAATCCCTGTTTAAATCAAACCAGTAATGATTAAATCTTCCGCCAGGCCACACTTCGTTAAACTCCCTGCTGTTAGGGTCGGTAACTAAATTTTTACTTTTATGCTGGTTGGCCCAGGTAGAAAAACGCTGTAAACCATCAGGGTTAAACGAAGGATCAAAAAGTATTACCGTATTGTCTAAAAGCTCGTCAATATTTTTTCCCTGTGCTGCAGCTAAATAATAAGCCGTTAATAAAGATGCATTGGCACCGCTGGGTTCGTTGCCATGAATAGAATGGCCGATCCAAACTACAATGGGCATGTTATCTATATTTACCGAAGCCGATTTTGAAGGATCGCTCAACAACAAATGCTGCTGCCGTATTTCTTCCAGCCGCTGCTGATTTTTTTGCGACGTAATTATTAATAAAACCTGAGGCCTGCCTTCGTAAGTAAAACCCATTGTTTCTAATTTCACTCTATCGGGTGCAGCAGCCGCTATGGCTTTCATATAATTCACCAGCCTGTCGTGTGTTACGTGCCACTCTCCCACTTCGTGATAAATAATATCTTTTGGTTTTGGAATAGCAGCGTTATAGGTAACATCATCCGGCAAATAATAATGTAGATCCTGTGCAATGGTTTGCAATGCAGTTAAAAAAACAATGGCACAAACAAGTAGCCTTCTCATAAGCAGTTTAGTTTAAGAATGAAAATAGGTTGTTTAAGGGAAAATACAAAAGGCAATTTTGGGCCGGGCATAGAATTGCTATTTAGCTTCATTGGTCTGGCCTAAGGCGAGACACTCGTGTACAGAATATCTTTATTGAGCTTTTATTGCAGCGGAGATGAACATACAATATTTGAAAGATTACTTTAAAGCAATAGAGTTTAGTATATTTATGAGATGTACGCAAGCTGACCACAGACGGTCGACAAATAAAAAAATGAAAAAAAGTATATTATTAATAATCATTGCAACGGCAGGACTTTTATCCTGTAAGCAAGGCAGTAAATCAAAGCCAGAAACTGTTGATATAGAAACTATAAATTCGGTAAGGAATTATGAGTATGCTGATTCTATGGGTAAGCGTGTAATAATACATAACGGCTTACCAAAAGGTGAATCATACACTGACCCTAATGGGAAGAAATATTTTAAAGTTATATTTTGGACTCGAATAATCAATGAAACAGATAATCCTCTAGAATTGAACATTGACTTTCCTGTAGATTTATATGAGGTTCAGGGGTTACCAGGTAATTACTATAAAGTATTGGTTCCACCCGATACAATGACAATTGATAAAGAATCATTGTATGGCTATGGTTTGACAGGTTTAAAATCTTTTTTAGATAATAGTATTCATAAGCCGTCATCTTTAAAAAGAATTATTAACCCAAAAGAATCGAGTGGTTTTTATGTTGTAATACTTAGCCTGACGACTGAAGGAACACCCGGTAGCACATTGCGAACAGGACTTAGTCTAAAAGGGCAAAATCTTTTTTATAAAATTTCACGATACGCTAGCAAGGCAGGACTACCATTAATAAGCGAAAAAGAAATTAATTGTGGAAGTATTAATTTAAAAAATTTGATTTTACAGAAATAAACAAAAGCCTGCGTACAACATATCCGTTCCGCCGGGGTCTTCACCGCCTGGCAATG
>NZ_JANPCM010000334.1:0-6427 GCF_031430955.1 Ferruginibacter sp. | reverse complement strand
TGGCGACCATAAAAAATCTGTACCCAATTGTCTTGCCTGTAATTTTAAAGGGAAATAAAAGGGTACATCCTTTACGGGATAAGTTATACCCTGCAATGCAGTATCAATAGTTACAATTTTTTCTTTTGTGTTTATTGGTAATGGACAGGTATTACTGAAAAGCTGTGCAAAATATTTACCTGTTTGCGTAACGGTATATTGGGTTTGTGCAGCTCCCGAAATAGCAATACCATCTTTAAACCATTGAATACTGTCTGCAGGGCTTACACTTAATAATGGAAAAGGGCCTGTACCAATACAATAATTTGCAGGTCCATTCAGGTTAACAAAATTATCTACAGTTTTTGCATTTACTGTTACTGCATCAGTATCTGTACAACCACCTTCCTTACTGCTTACCGTTAGTACATATTGAGTAAGTACCGCAGGCTTTGCAAAAGGATTTGAAATATCAGGGTTATCAAGGCCTGTTGCAGGACTCCATTTGTATATAAGGCCCGGTAAAGAATCAACACCTAATTGTACAGCAACTGAATTACAGCTTGATAAATCGGGACCGGCATTTGCTTTTACAATCAATGTATCAAATAATTGTGCAGAAAGTGTATCCCTGCATCCGTAGCCATCTTTAGGAATTAATTCAACAGTTATTACAGTACCTGTTGCAGGCAATGGGCTAATACGCAGCGTTTGCTGTGTACCCAGCACCTGCGAAAAATTATTGTTGTACCAGGTGTAATTTTGAAACCCTGAAGGAGCAGTTAAATTTACTGCTGTATCATTGGCACAAAAAACATTACCATTAAAAGAATTATCGCAGCGCTTATCAATATCTATATAGGCGTAACCAAAATGATCTGTATAAGTACAATCGGCTGTGGTAAAAAAAATACGGATAGTTTTGCCTGCAAGGTTTTTTAAATTAACCGCATTTGCCGACCAGTTTTTACACCATACATCAGTTCCTGTATTATTACGGGCAGATAAAAAAAAACCGGGTAAATTATCTTTTGCTATCAGATTAAGTGAAGGGCAATCTATTGTTGTGCCATCTGTTAAATTTTCAACCTTTACTTTAAATGCCGGTTGCTCCGAAAGTAAATGACCGGGATTTTGAAAAACTACTGCATAATGATAAATTAAATGAAATTCGTTTTGT
The DNA here is from genome assembly GCF_031430955.1 of Ferruginibacter sp. Lineage (GTDB taxonomy): Bacteria > Bacteroidota > Bacteroidia > Chitinophagales > Chitinophagaceae > Ferruginibacter. Next base: position 5,268 of record NZ_JANPCM010000334.1, on the reverse strand, counting down.
GCCGCAGGAATTGTAAAAGTGTAGGAAACTCCTTCTGCCTCATGATTGCCTGTTGCATTACCCAGGCGGATAGAATTACCGCTGCCATTAGGACAATTTATAGGAAACAATCCAAAGCTGTCCACCCCGTTTGCAGCAATTGTTGTAAATAGAGAATGGCGGCCTGGTACTGGAGTTAGAGTGGCGGCACCAAAATTAATTGTATCGCTTCCATCTTCATTAAGTTTATGGTTTCCGGTCCAACATTGCCATCCATTAAAATCACCCTGTTCAAAATCTATATTAACGGGGCATTGTGCTATTGCAGAAGAATTTATTAATGTACCAAAAGCATTCACTAATAAAAACAATCTAACGTTGTATTTAAATATTCTATTCTTAATCCTGATTTTCATTTTGTACAATTCATAAACTATCCGATAGCAATTTAAAAATATTTTAAATATTTACCGTATCACCACCGTTGTTCCCTGACGGTTATGCACTTTACCATCTACATCCACTGCTTCAATCATCCATACTACTGTTTGCATTTCGGCAGGTTTATTATTTACTTTTCCATCCCAACCCGGCTGATCGCTGTTCATACTAAATAATAATTTGCCCCAGCGGTTATAAATTCTAAAATAATTTACTTTACTAAAACCAACCAGCACCGGCCTCAACCTGTCGTTAACACCATTGCCATTGGGTGTAAAGCCTGTAGGCACATAAATATCAATCTTCTTATGCGTTTTTACCAATTGCGTATCTACAGTTAAGCAACCAGTGGATGTTTTAATTTGTATGGTGTAAAGCTGTGGTGTAATGCCATTAAAAATAGGCGTAAAGCTAAAACGGTTATTTAAATTAGTCGGCGGCGTCCATGTAACGCTGTTACCAAACTGCCTTGCCTGCAATGGTTCAGGATAATTAAATGCCGCATCTTTATCAGGATAGACAATACCGGGTTTTACAGTTTCAATGGCCACATCAATTGATTTTGTATTGAAAGATACCGGGCACTGCACTGTGCTTACCGTTAATCTTACTGTATATTTTCCACCAGCAGGATAACTGTAATTTGGGGTCATTACATTATCCAGATGGCCGTTACCAAAATCCCACAAATAGTTTATAGTAGATGCGGTATTATTAAAAGTTCTGTTTATTACCGGCACACGTAAATTTTCGCAAACAGGTTGTACAGAAAAATCTGCTGTAGGTGTAGGGTGCACCGTTACATTACGAGTAGCACTGTCCCTGCATCCAAAAGTTGTATTAGCAATTAACTGAATTATATACCGTCCATCTTTTGCATAACTGTAATTAAAATCTTTTGCAGTTTTAATTATCCCATCCCCCATGCTCCAGGTGTAAAGCAAGGTATCAGATAAAATGGTTGTGCCATTTGTTAATACAAACTGGTGGCCCGGAAAACATTGTATATCGTTATCAATTGTAAAATTGGTAACAGGGCTTTGGTGTACTATCACAGGAAAAGAACTGTCGTAACTGCATCCTCCATTAGTTTCTTTTGCAGTTAGTTTTACCGTGTAATTACCGGCCACTGCAAAGCCGTGTGCAATATCGTTAGAGTTATCAAAATTGCCATCTCCAAAATCCCAGGTATAAGTTAAAGTACCCGATGATACCGTACTTTTATTAGTAAATACAAACCAGTTATTTTTAAAACATTGCTCGGGTACGTCAACAGCAAAAGCTGCAGTAGGGCTTGCATTTACCACTACATCAAACTTACTGCTGTCAACACAACCACCAGGTGCAGTTGCTATTAATCTTACTTTGTATGTACCTTCTTTGGTATAATTATGTGAAACGTTTCTTGTGTTGGTGGTAGTTCCGTCGCCTAAATCCCATGCATACTGTAAAACACCTGTAGTTAATGTACTGTTGTTGGTAAATACAAATTGATTACCTGTAAAACATTGCACCGCAATATTGGGAGAAAACTTTGCTACCGGAGTTTCCCAAATATCAATTTGTTTTACAGCGGTGGTTCTGTTACAACCTGCAGAGCTGGATACTATTGCATAATATGCCCCTGTTTGCGTAATATTTAAAAGGGTTTGAGCAGCGCCGGGTATCGCCACATTATTTCTGTACCACTGTATATTATCATGTGGCAATACTTTTAACGCTGCCGCCTGGCCGCTGCCGGTACAATAACTTGCAACACCTATTAATTCAATCGAATCACTTAAAATATCGACATCTACATTTACCACATCTGGCGTAGCGCAACCGCCGCCACTGTTGGTTACCGTTAGTGTATACGTTGTACTTACTGAGGGTGTGGCAATTGGATTTGATATATTAGGATTACTAAGTCCCGGTGTTGGAGTCCACCTGTAAACCAAGCCCGGTGTTGGCGGCCCGCCTAACTGAACTGGATTATTGTCGCAGGTTTCTCTGTCGGGACCGGCGTTTGCTTTAACAGTCAGGGTATCCCACAAAATTGCAGTTAATGTAGTGGTGCAACCATATCCGGCAAATGGGCTAAGTACAACATTTACTGAGTCGCCGGCTAAAGGTGGAGGGTTAAGTGTTAATATTTGGCCCGTACCAATTACTCCGCCCATTAAACCATCATACCATGTGTATGTTTCATAACCCGGCGGCGCACTTATAATTACTGCAGTATCATCAGGGCAAAATGTGGCACCAACAAATGAACTGCTGCATTGCGGATTAACATCAACATAGGCATAACCAAAATGCCCACCGAGTGAACAATCGGCAGTAATAAAAGCAATCCTGATTGTCTTTCCGGCCAAATTATCGAGATTAATTGATGAAGAAACCCAATTTCTATACAAGACGGGTGAATTACCGGGACCAGGAGTTACGGAAGTTAAAAAACCTTGTAAACTGCTGCCCACTACAAAAGGATCAAGGGGACATGGCAATGGGGTACCATCAGAAATATTATCAATGGTTACCTGCATTCTTGGCTGGCTTGTAGCATCATGGCCTGAGCCACCGTCATTTAGCACCATTGCATAACTGTAGATCAAACTAAATTTATTTTGGGTAGCTGGTATTGTAAAAGTATAAGAAACAGCTTCTGCCCCTCTGCCCGTTTGGTTGTTTCCCAGTTTAATAGAATAGCCGCTGCCATTGGGGCAATTTTGCGGAAAATTTCCGTAAGGATCAGGCCCATTACCCGGAACTGAAGATAACATTTCATGCCTGTTTGCAGTTGGTGGTGAAGGTGTAAGAGATGTAAGCGGAATAACTCTTCCACCATTGAATGTACCTACATAACATTGCCATCCTGAAAAATCCCCCATTTCGAAATCAATATTTGGCGGGCATTGTGCTGTTGCAGAAAAATTTTGAATACAAATAAGTAAACCAACGGTAAGGGAACGAAAGATAGTTTTAACTGCTGATAAACAGTTATTCTGGTAGAAGTGCTTCATGCGTAGTTATGGTTGGTACAATTGACTATGAAGATAAGCTAAAAAATTTAACAAAAAAAGTACCTTTACCTAAGGTTGGCATTGGGTATTGGGCTTCAAAGGCTTATGCTGGCATTTATATTATATCTGCAATATTTTATTGAAAGCAAATTAATTTGGGCAATGTTAAAATTCAGGATGTGAAGCTTATAAAATATCCGCAAACAAAAATTATACAATAAGTAAAAATTTAGACGAAGTATTTTATTAAACAGGTATTTTATGAATACAGATTTAAAAACGATACAAAAAATACTTAAAGAAAAAAGCACACCGGAAGCTTTGGCTGCACAAAAAAAATTTGTGCCTGGCGTAACTAAAATTTATGGCGTTCGTAATCCAGAACTTAATGAATTATCAAATCAATTTAAAAGCGGTAGTTTTAATTTAATAAAAGAATTGTGGGATGCAGGTGCTTATGAAGAAAAACTTTTAGCAGCAAAAATTTTGCAGAAGATCGCAAAAAAAGATGCGGATAAATCTTTACAGCTTATAAAATATTTTGCACCGGGCATTGATAACTGGGCCGTTTGCGATACTGTTGGTATGCAGTGTTTGCAAACTATTTTAAAAACACATCCAAAAGAAATTTTTGCACTTGCAAAAAAATACAACCGTTCTGCTAATTTTTGGGAACGCAGACTTAGCCTTGTGCTGGTAGAGTGGTACACCAGGGATAAAACGCTGCATGCCGAAATAAAAAAATTAATTGAACCGCTGGAAAATGATGAAGAATATTATGTAAAAAAAGCAGTAGTGTGGATCAATAAAAATTTTGCAAAAGAGAAATGATAATCTGTGAGGTTTTTAAAAACTTATTCAATTCAATGATAAATTTGAAACCTCAGGGGTTTAAGAATTTGTAATTTGAGATGGAGCAGCCATTGCAGCTTCTTTCATTTCATTTGCAAGTTTTTTACCCAGGTATTTTTCTATCCAGCCATGTATAAGATATATTACAGGAGTTAACACAATTGCCACTGCAAATTTATAAATATAATTACCAGTACCGGTTACCAAAACCTGGTGTAAACTCCATGGTTCCCCCTGGTTTGTCTGAATGCGTTTGCCAATATAGAACGCAATAAATAATACTACAAAACTGTCCACCAGTTGAGAAACCAATGTAGAGCCGGTTGCCCTGAGCCAAATATTTTTTTCGCCGGTTAATTTTTTAATACGATGAAAGACCAATACATCTAATACCTGCCCAATTAAAAACGCCACCATCGAACCAATAATAATCCACATGCCCTGGCCAAAAATGCCACGAAATGCATTATCGGGTGTATCAATGTTATTACCAATAGAAAAATATTCGGATGGTGCTAAATTAATAGCGCCGGTAAAAATTAAAAACGCATAACTTATTAAACCAATGGTGAGGTACGATAAAAACTTTACGCCCCGCCTGCCATAATATTCATTGATGATATCCGTCATGATAAAAACAACGGGCCACAGCAACACCCCTGCTGTTAAATGAAAACTAAAAGGGCTGCCAAACAAATTGATATTGGCACGGGGCACACCAACAGTATCTTCCAGCGAAAATATTTTTACGCCGATTATTTCGGCCAGCAAAGCACTGGTTATAAAAATACCGGCCAGTAAAATAAAGAGTTTGGTGCTTTTATCTTTGAGTATGGTATGTATCATACTATTTATTTTAAAATGAAATGAAAATAAACCTGACAGCAAAAAATCAGGATGTTAAAGATAATAATCCAGCGGGGTATTTTTACTGCTGTTTTAAGGGAATAGAATATAAAAGCAAGCAGCAAAAAAAGTACATTAACTATAA
>NZ_JANPCM010000333.1:0-5105 GCF_031430955.1 Ferruginibacter sp. | reverse complement strand
TAAATCTTCAAAATTATTATAGCCAACAGTTAATGCAATAGATAAACCAATTGCACTCCACAAACTGTAACGGCCACCTACCCAATCCCAAAACACAAACATGTTTTCGGGAGCAATGCCAAATTTGGTAACTTCTTTTTCGTTGGTAGATAAGGCAACAAAATGTTTGGCAACGAATGCTTCATCTTTCGCATGCTGTAAAAACCATGTTCTTGCACTGTGGGCATTGGTCATGGTTTCCTGTGTGGTAAAAGTTTTGCTTGCAATTAAAAATAACGTTTCATCAGCTGTTACTTTTTTTAATGTTTCGGCAATGTGTGTTCCATCAACATTACTTACAAAATAAGTTTGAATGCCATCTAACCAATAAGGTTTCAATGCTTCTGTTACCATTACCGGCCCAAGATCGCTGCCGCCAATCCCAATGTTTACAATGTATTTTATTTTTTTTCCGGTATAACCTTTCCATTCGCCACTATGTATTTTTTTGCAAAAACTGTTCATCTGCTCCAAAATTTTTTTAACATCGGGCATTACATCAATACCATCAGCTAAAACCGGAACCGCAGAAAAATTTCTGAGTGCAGTATGCAACACAGCCCGGTTTTCGGTGCCGTTAATTTTTTCGCCGGTAAACATCGCTTCAACAGCATCTTTCAGTTTACATTCATTGGCTAATTGTAATAATAACTGTAAAGTCTCTGTAGTAATTATATTTTTAGAGTAATCAAATAAAATATCATTTAGTTGGGTAGAAAACCATTCGAATCTTTTAGGATCGGCTTTAAACAAGTCCTTCATGTGCACCGTTTTCATTTTGCTAAAATGGTTTTGCAATGCATGCCATGATGGGGTAGAAGTGGGGTTGATTTTTGGAAAACTCACAGTTATATTATTTTAATTACGGCGAAGTTATTTAAAATAGGTGGAGTTTCTATTTCTTCAATATTTCTATTGTAATAAATTCCTTTGGCTTCCAGAAAATTTTATACATTAAATAAAATAAGGGCAGGTTAGCTAAAATTAAAACTGCATATAAATGAGTAACAAAAAATATCATAAAGAAAAGCGCACTGAATATAACACCTCCCCAAAGTGTTCCATTATCTGCGGCACAACCAATACCAATTAATACAGGATCTGTTTTAGGTTTTGAAATATGCAAAGGTTTTGAAAAATGAAAACCATTTTCCGCCATTATTTTTAGGGGCAAATTATTTTCATCAATCACCAGTGGCTCCTGTTCTTTTAAATGGTAAAGATGGGTATCGTTGATGACGATGTATAATTTTAAAACCCTTAGTAAAAGTTGCCTTTCTCGTAAAATTATTATGGTGAGTGGGGATGGTATAAAAAAAAGGTATTAGTTTCTTGATAATTAACAAAATGATGGTGGCTTATTCTTCCGACCTAATAACGCCAAACCCAATCCTATGTTGTTACCAGCAGTTATTTTCATTTCACTAGTACATTCCACTTGCTAATTGTGTCGTGTCAAACCGCCAAAGAAATTTGTCAGCTTTTTCTTTTTGATTATTAAAGAAGTCTAAAGCTAATTTTGACACCAATTTTTTAGCTTGTTTCCTTACAACAGAATCTTCTAATGTTTCTTTCCAGCTGCCGCCATATCTGTATTCTTCTCCACGAACAGCACAAATAAGGATAAGTCCGTTTGTGAATTTCTTTTTATTGATTTTAAAAGTTGTCAAGTTATTACCTTTTGCATAAACCTTACAGGCATTTATTAAGCCGTCTAAAATTCCATCAACCAATGAGCCACCACAAACAGTATGAATATCATTTGCAAAACTTATGGCATTTGGTGATGGATACCAATCTGTGCGATATGCAAGCCCAATTTGATATGTATTAGAATTTACTTTGCCGTCAAATGTTAACTCAAATTCCGGTTTGCCTAAAACTTCTGTTATTGCTCTGTCAAACAAATAAAAACACCTTGCGGAAAGTGATAAAAATTTTGGATTAAATATTTCTGCCTTTTGTCGATGGTAATTATTTCGCATTGTCTGTTTAACAAGGCAATTTGAATGGCTTTTTCTGATAACCTTAGGTTATCGACGCTGGTTTCTGAAATTACTTTTTTGTCAAACGAAAAGGTAACTTGTGTTTTTGAATTCCCGTTCTCAATTATATCAAATTTTTCTGAAATTGCTTTAAGTGTCTTTGCAAAATAATTAGGCAATTCATTGCTTTTAGTTGTAAACTGTCTTGTAAATGATTTTAATTCGTGTGATGAACTAAATACAAATGTAAAATCGTTATCGCCTAATATTGTAATTTCAAAAAGAATATCGTCAGTTTTGCATAATGATATACACTCAATTATTAGCCCCGACAAAAGCCCAATAATGCCATCATTGCCGACATACATAAATGGTCGTTTTCTTACGTGTTCTGAAAAATCCAGAACCGTAATTCCGTCAACAGAAGAATATTTTGTGTCTGTCATTATATTGGCTGCTAACGAATATGAAGTTCAATTTCAATTATTTCAATTTCATTTGAGCATAGTAAGGATGATCGGGGTTTACAATTAACTCTTCTCTTAAAGGATGAATCAAAACATCCATGTCCTTTAAAGGTATTGCACCCAGTAATGGCTCGTTATCGCCACTTAAAACCATTGCATAACAAATAGTTTTACGGTTTTTAAATAATACTTGTACAGGCCCAACAATATTAAATTCTTCTATATGCCCATTGGCAGAAATACCTTTACGTTTTTCTAAAAATGGTAAATCTAATTGCGCCTGTATAGTTTCGTTAATACAAAGATTGTATGCGCCTGTATCCACAAGCATTTTAACAGCCATGCGTTTTATTTCCTCTTCACCAATTATAAATTTTCTTGCAAGCCCAAGGTCTTCTGCATTAACCAATTCGATATCCGCATATACAAATCCCATAAAATAAATTTTTCAAATTTACATTTTTTTATAAGAATCACATCGCCTCAATAACCCCTATCAATTTCTTTATCATCTCATCCGTTACATCTAAATGCGTAACCATTCTAACTTGTGTAGCAGAAATAGAAAGGCATAAAATATCATCCAGTTGTAACCTTTCACAAAATTCCTTTGCAGTATAAGAACCGCTAACTTCAAAAATGATGATGTTAGTTTCTACAGGCATTATCTTACCAATAAAATCTTTTTTAATTAGGGCTTCGGCTATTTGATGGGCATGTAGATGATCTTGTTGCAGCCTGTTAATATTATTTTCAAGAGCATAAATTCCTGCTGCAGCGATGTAGCCTGCCTGACGCATGCCTCCCCCAAAAACTTTTCTAACACGCCGGGCTTTTTTAATATAATCCCGTTTGCCCAAAAGCAAACTTCCAATTGGCGTTCCTAGTCCTTTACTAAGACATACAGAAATACTGTCGAATACCTGGCCGTATTGTACAGGCGATTCCTCCTTTGCAACAAGTGCATTCCATAATCTTGCACCATCTAAATGCAAGCTTAAATTATTTTGTAAGCAAACTTCTTTAATCTTATGAAAATCATTAAAATCATAGCAACTGCCACCGCCTCTGTTTGCGGTATTTTCCAAGCTAATCAAACTGGTTTTAGCTTTATGAACATCATCTGGATTTATAGCTTCGGTAATTTGTTCAGCAGTTAGTCTTCCCCTGTCTCCTTCCAAAGCTTTTACCTGGCTGCCACTGTTAAACGCAATACCTCCACCTTCATAAATATAAACATGGCTCATCTTTTCGCAAATCACTTCATCTCCTGGCTGTGTGTGGCATTTAATACCAATCTGATTGGTCATAGTGCCGCTCGGGCAAAACAAAGCAGCTTCCATTCCAAACATTTCAGCGGTAATAGCTTCCAGTTGGTTTACAGAGGGGTCTTCACCAAAAACATCATCACCAACTTCAGCTTTAAACATGGCTTCCAGCATTGCTGGCGATGGTTTTGTAAAAGTATCAGAACGCAGGTCAGTTGTTTGCATTTATTGTATTAATGATGTTTACAGCGTTATATTCAGGGTTGTCACTAAAAGTATCATTAAAAAGAGAATTGGCCTGACTCCCTAATGCTTTCTTAAGCTCCCTTTCCGTGAGTTTTATTTTAATTAATTTTTTTGTTTCTGGTGTCATATAATAATATTCAGTAACCTGCTTAAATTGTTTATATCCAGTTGTTTGTGCATAAGTAGCAACATAATCTTCTAAAGTGGAAGTATAGCTTTTGTAAAGTGAAAATTTTGTACCAGCAGCCACTTTTTCTAAAAATATATTTTTTGCAGAATCTACCAGTTTAGAATTGATAAATATTTTATTGTAAATAATACCTGTTTCTTTATCTGTATAAAAAACTTTAAAGGAATCAACATCAGTAAGATTGAAAACACTCATTTGACTGGCATTATCAATATTTTCAACTTTTTGAAAATAGGTATCGTAAGTAGCTTTATTACCTGCAAAAAAAGACCCATTATGGAAAACCGTAGTTGTAAAAGTATCATTAAATAAATAAGACGACCCCTTTACTTTATAATTGCCTATTTGACGGTTTGATTGCCCCTGGCTGTTATCAGAATAATTAATTGTCAACAGCGGATTATAAGAACTTTCTAATTGTGCAGACAGATTACAAGCAGAAAGTAATAAAATTGATATAAAATAAAATTTCATAATTTTCATACGACGAATTTAAAATGAAGCAGTAAATTAAAAAATAATATTCAGTGAGTAATATATAATTTCATTTTATCCACCTAATAGCTCTTTTTTTAACAAACGCTATGAAATGCGGCCTATTTAACGTAGTTTTGCACACTATTTTCAAGGATTTGGGGCATTAACTATTCGTTTGCAACATTTTCCCTAACAAATATGTCTTACAAGTGTTACATATTCTAGACTAATACATTACAATGAGGAAACTTAAGATCGCAACGCAAATTACCAACCGTGATTCACAGGCAGTTGAGAAATATTTGCAGGAAATTTCCAAAATTTCGATGATCACTCCTGAAGAGGAGACCATTCTGGCCCAAAAGATCAAAATGGGGGATCAACGGGCATTGGACAAATTGGTGCAGGCCAACCTTCGTTTTGTGGTATCTGT
>NZ_JANPCM010000332.1:0-2804 GCF_031430955.1 Ferruginibacter sp. | reverse complement strand
TTGGAATGTAATAAGTTTGACCTGGGCCAAAATCCCAGTAATAGTATTGTAAAGTACCTACCTGAACTGTAGAAGTATCGATAAAAAATGCAGAAGGATTTGAGTTAATTCCGGTTGGCGCACAACTACCTCCTGAGTTTTTGAAACCAACAACCGGTATCGACCCAATCCTCACCGTTTGCGTATTAGTAGCTTCACACCCATCAGCACCAATCACTCTTTGCTTAACTGTATAATCTCCGGCAGGTACAAATACATGCACCGGGTTTAAATTAACCGAATCTATCGGGCTACCATCACCAAAATCCCAGTAAAATTTTGCAATAGTTGTAAAAGAAATGGTAGTGGTATTAAAAGTTACCGGTTCATTAATACATCTTTTTTGTGCAGGGCTAAAACTAAAAGAAGGATTTAATGCAGTTTTGAATTTTTGAAGATTATTTTCTCCGCCAGTACTGCCGGTAAAGCCCCAATACACCAATGGATCTCCTCCAAAAATATCTGTTACAAAATCTTTTGTTGCAGTAACTTTTAAAACACCATCAATATAAGCCGATAATGTTTTTGTTGCAGCATTCCACTCAATACGCAGCGAGTGCCAGCTATTATCTTCAATATTATCAGTACCGCTCAAAATTGATGCAGGAACAGGCCCTGCAATATTATTTGCAGTATTATGGTTAAGGTCGCCATTTAACTGTATGGCGATATGATCAAACACAGGGTCGTTATTAGGAAAATTTTGGTAGGTATCAATGGTTACACCTACTGCCGGCGTAACACCTTCGTAACCCAGGCCACCTCCGGTAGTACCCACACTGGTACTTATTGGTTGCAATACAAACACAATTCCATCTGCACCCGGGCTGTTGGAGGCTCCCAGAAAAACATCAAAATTAAAATTGAAAGACTGGCTTAGATTGATTTTATTATTGTTCCACACAGAGCCGCTTTGATTATTTACTGCACGTGTTAAGGTATATTCATTACAGGCATCCTGTGTAGCACTACCATTAAGGGTGTATTGTGCCATCATGTTATGGCTGATAGTTAGTATCAGCAATAAACATAAAATTTGTTTTACTAAAGCAGTTATCACTCTATAAAATTAAATTTATTTATGCAGTTGGCGCAGTTATTTTTATACGGGAAATAAAATAGGATGGTTTGGAAATTATACCAATTGGACATTTAATCTACACGGTAAAAAATGTCAGGTTGAGCTTGTCGAAACCGGGTGCTAGAGTAAACCCGCCTTCGACAAGCTCAGGCTGACAGTGTATTTTCAATGTCCAATTGGTATAATACATCATCAACTTAAACAAAATAATAGCAATAATTTATCATTCCAATTGCAAACAGCATTTTACCTCTCAAAGTTAAAAAATCTACTAAAAAAGTCATTTCCTATCTGTATCTGGCAATAAAATCTAACCTGCCTGTAGACGTTCTACTACTTTTAAAAAAAATTGCAATATGTATTAACTATACACCGTTCGCAATTATATAATTATCATATTCTATCTTAAAAATTAAAATCCAAACAATGAAAAAAATTATTCTTTGCCTGTTTATTTTAAAATCTTTTACCTCCATTGCACAGGTTGGTATTGGCACTACAACACCCGGTACAACATTAGATGTAAACGGCGCTATTACTAACAGGGAAACAGAAGTTACTGTTAGCGCTAACTCGGCAACTGTACCGGCTAACACTTCTTTGGTACAATTAATTGGTACAGCTACAGGCTCAATAAGTATAACTGCACCTGCAGCACCTAATGCAGGTCAGCGGTTAATTATTTTTAATAATACTGTTGGTGGTTTTGGCAGTATTTTAAATTCAATAACAGTACCCAGCGGCCAGGCAGGCGAATTTATTTACAGCAATGGCGGCTGGCGCAGTATTAACCCTGTTAATGTTCCTAATGTAAATACCTCCACTATTATTCCTTATGCATCAAGCTTACCAGTTACATTAACCACCATTGCAGGTGGTTTGGCTGGTACCGGCGCTATGGTTAGTTTTGGTAATTCATTATCTGGTATTGCATTGTCATCTGGCTCTATTGATATTACCGGGGGTACGGGTATAAATATAAACTTTGGTTTTACAGTTCCAAGAAATGGTACCATTAAATCTTTAAGTGCTTTCTTTTCTACCACTGCTGCTTTATCATTAATTGGTACAACAGTTACTGTTAAAGCACAGCTTTACCAAAGCAACAGTATCACAAGTAATACATTTTCACCAGTACCTGGCGCTATAGTTACCCTTACTCCTGCATTAACCGGCACTTTAAGTGTTGGCGCTACAAGTGCAGGTATTCTTAATGGCTTATCTATTCCTGTAACAGCACAATCAAGGTTTTTATTAGTTTTTTCTACCACTGCTGCAGGCGTTTCTTTAATTACAAGTGTAAATGGTTATGCAAGTGCAGGCGTTTCTATTGATTAATAACATCTGCAACATCACTCACTTCTAAATTTATAAAATGAAATATTTATTATATTTTTTGGGATTGTTTACGGTAACTCATACCCTTAACGCCCAAACCAATTTATACAATTCGGGGCAGTTTTTTATAACTACGCCGTTAGACACTGTTTTTATCAGTGGTACACTGTATAATAACACAGGCGCTGCTTTACAAAATATTGCCGGCAATTTATTTGTAAGGCAGGGTTTAATTAATGATGAGGTTAACATGGCAATTAATACAGGCAAACTTTGGACCGATGGATCAGTAACGCAAATTGTTTCGGGCAGCAGCCCTTTTAGAACTTACAACTGGACAGTGGAT
>NZ_JANPCM010000331.1:0-12619 GCF_031430955.1 Ferruginibacter sp. | reverse complement strand
TTGCTTTTGAATCTTCTGTATCAAAAATATAAACTAAGCATTTTATATTATTAAATAATTACGCAATCGTTACCAGTAAAAATATTCGGTAAATTTTTATTTGTAACTCAACCCTTCATAAAATTTAAAAAGTGGATATGCAGTACCTTTTAAATAACCCGGCACATCCGATTGTTGTTTTTGTGCAGCATCTTCAGAAATGGGTGTGGTAAAAGGCATTTTACCTGAGGGATTAAATTTTCCTGTTATCACATCAAGCACTGCATCGGTTGTAGTTCCAAATGTTGCCATCACTGCTTTTATATTTCCATTGTTTTTATCATTATAAATTTCATCAATCACCCAGGGGTTGGTATAATTAATTAAAAGTATGGTTGGCTTTTTGGAAGTAAGCTTATTTACATAATCAACATCTACTGCATTTTTTGATAAAGAAAGATAAAGCGGTGTGCCGTCTGAATCAAATAAAGATTTGGAGCCAGACGTAATCCACAAAACTATTTCATCTGCTTCTTCAGGTGTTTTTACAAATTCAATATCGTAATTGTTATTGGCTGCCTGATAAACATTACTTGCACTTGCACCTTTCTTTTGAAAATAAGATTCAAAATAAATTTTAGTTTTAGGTTTTAATGGAAGTGTTTTTATTTCATTACGTAGTAACACAATTGATTTACGAAAAGCTATATCTGCTTTTTTCTGAAACATTTCGTTACCAACTAATTTCACTGCTGCTTCTTCATCAACATAAGGATTTTCAAAAAGCCCCAATTCAAATTTTTCCATAAGTAAAAGATAAACTGAATGGTCAATTAATTTTATATCCACCCTTCCACTTTTTACTGTTTCTAAAAGCGGGGCCGGGTCTGCCGAGCCGGAATAAATATTTACTCCGGCTTCCAGTGTTTTTTTATACCGCTCTGTTACAGTCAAATTTTCTGCCCCCCAGGGCATCATTTCAATAGGACCGGTATCAGAATTAATAATTCCTTTAAAGCCTAATTCCTTTCTTAACAAACCCTGCAGCACCCCTTTATTATAAGCGTAAGCAATTTTTTCGTATTGTGTATTGTTGGGTATGGAATAATAAGGCATAATTGAAGATGTACCAGCTTTAATGGCCGCTTTAAATGGAATGAGATTATTTTTAAACATTCCTCCTGGAAAAACTTCATTCTTTCCCCAACTAAAATGTGGGTCTTGTCCACCTTCTGTTGCACCACCACCGGGAAAATGTTTTGTTGTAAGCGCAACGGAATATTTGTTTAAATGATTTCCCTGAAAACCCAATACAATTTCAGTCATCATTTTTGCAACCCAATTGGCATCTTCACCAAAAGTTCCTTCCACCCTTTGCCATCTTGGTTCGGTACTTAAATCCGCCATGTACATATAACCTTTTCGTAAACCAACGGCTGCCCATTCCTGCCGGGCAATATCTGCAAACTCTCTTACGAGTTTTAAATCTTTTGTTGCTGATAAACCCAACTCACCGGGCCATGTGGAAAAACTAGTTTTGCCCACACTTAAACCAATTGAAGCATCTTTAGTAATATGATTTCTTGGGTTTGATGATACAATTGCAGGAATACCCAACCCATCACTTTCGCAAATGGCCTGTAATTTATTACTCCATGCTGCAATAGTTTGGGTACTTGTATTTACCCTTAATATAAAATGGCGAAGATGATATTGTGCAACAGCTTTTGTTGTACCAGCCGCCGACATAATTGGAATTGGAAGCGGCTGTTTAGAAAACATATTCATTGTTTGCACCAAATCAATTTCATTAAAATCACTGGTTACTGGTTCTGTTGTTTTAGGTGCTTCAAAACTCCAGTCATTTTTTAAACGGGTAGAACTGATAAG
This sequence comes from Ferruginibacter sp., assembly GCF_031430955.1. Classification (GTDB taxonomy): domain Bacteria; phylum Bacteroidota; class Bacteroidia; order Chitinophagales; family Chitinophagaceae; genus Ferruginibacter. The sequence continues at coordinate 10,750 of NZ_JANPCM010000331.1, read as the reverse complement.
CATGAAACCAACTTTCTGCTCCACATTCATTTTTGATAACAAATCTTTTGCTCTTATTTCATAAGGCAATCGCCAATCTTCATACTTATCTAATTTACCATTGCGGTTTAAATCTTTAAACTGAAAATTATTTACAGTAAGAATATTTGCAGAACGATGCCCTAATAAAGGTTGTTTTTTTATTTGAGCCTGTGTAAGTAAAGAAACAGTGCAACAGAATAGTACAAAGATATTTTTCATTTTTTTGTTTTACAGGATTATAAACTCACCCCTCTCTTCCACGGAATAAAATCATCCTGGTTAAGTAAAACTGCTTTAGGTATTACTTCACCACTTGCTGCTTTAATGCAGTAATCTAAAATCTCTTCTCCCATTTGCTCAATTGTTTTTTCACCTTCCACCACCGGGCCGCAATCAATATCAATAATGTCGTTCATTCTTTTGGTAAGGTTGCTGTTGGTACTCACTTTTATTACAGGGCAAACGGGGTTTCCTGTTGGGGTACCCAGGCCTGTTGTAAATAAAATTAATGTGGCCCCGCTTGCTGCTTTACCTGTTGTGGCTTCTACGTCGTTACCCGGTGTACATACTAAATTCAATCCGGGTTTTGTTGCAGGCTCGGTATAATCCAGTACATCCACCACAGGAGATGTGCCGCCTTTTAATGCAGCACCATTACTTTTTATAGCATCGGTTATTAATCCGTCTTTTATATTTCCGGGAGAAGGGTTCATGTGAAAACCGCTGCCAACACTTAATGCCTGATCGTTGTAAGTAGTCATTAAGTGGATGAATTTTTTTGCTGCAGCTTCATCTATTGTTCTGTCAATTAAATTTTGTTCTGCTCCGCAAAGTTCAGGAAACTCTGCCAGTAAAATTTTACCGCCTAACGCCACCACCAAATCGCTGCAGTAACCAACAGCCGGGTTTGCACTAATGCCGCTAAAACCATCGCTGCCACCGCACTTTACGCCAATGCATAATTTTGATAATGGCGCAGGTTGCCTTTCAATTTTATTTATTTCTATTAAACCTTCAAATGTTTTTTTGATTGCCTGTGCAATTAATTGTTCTTCGCTTTGCGATTGCTGCTGCTCAAAAATATATAATGGCTTATCAAAATTTGGATTCAAATTTTGCAGATCATTTTTAAAATCTTCTACCTGCAAATTTTGGCAGCCCAAACTTAATACGGTAACGCCAGCAACGTTGGGATGATTAGCATACGATGCCAGCAACTTTCCTAAAATACCTGCATCTTGTCTTGTACCGCCACAGCCGCCCTGATGATTTAAAAATTTTATACCATCAACATTTGAAAAAAGGCCCCTCCTAACCTCCCCCCGGGGGGGAGGAACCGAAGCCTCCAATGAAGGAAGTTCTTTACCTTCTTTGTAAGCTTCTATTAAATGTTTTGTATATAGTTTGTATTTATCTGTAACCGCATACCCTAATTCATTATGCAAGGCTTCTTTTATTACATCTAAATTTCTGTTCTCACAAAAAACGGTGGGGATGAACAACCAGTAATTTGCAGTGCCCACATCGCCATTGCTGCGGTGATAGCCCTTAAAAGTTTTGCTGGTGTATTTTGAAACATCGGGTGCTGCCCATTGGTAATTGGTATGACGAAAAAAATATGGTTCGGCTGCATGCTTGATATTTTCTGTACTCATCCAGCTTGCTTTGGCAATAAACTTTTGTGCAGTGCCCACTAATACGCCATACATAATTACTTTATCGCCCTGTTGCAGATCGGTAGTAAAAAATTTATGTTTTGCTTTTACATCATCCTGTAAAATAAAATTTTCGTCGCCGTATGTAATAGTCTCCCCCTTTTTTAAATCGGATAATGCAACCAGCACATTATCTTTCGGGCTAACTTTTAAAACCTTTTGCATTATGATTTGTAATTGCCCCTATCCCCTAAAGGGGAACTTAGGATGTTATTTATTAAGTGCTTTCAATAGTTGCGATAGTTGCCCCATTTAATACTTCTTTCATACCATAATTTAAAATATCTTCCACATTTCGTGTTACTTTTTCGGCAAAGCCTGGAATAGCTTTTAAATCAGTATTCCATAAAGAAGTATTAGCTAATGCATTTTTTATTACCTGAGGTGTGGAATAATTTTTCCATTGCTCATAAAAATATTTTGCTTTGGGATCTTTTATTGGATAGCTGCTTGCATTAAAGTTACCATAAAAAACATCATCTTCCTGTTTTACTGCTTTCATAAAAACTAAATAAGCAGCAAAACCCAAGGCCACATTTTCGGGATAAGTTTTGTACAATTCGGCATAGCGCAATAAAACAGGAACAATTCGCATTTCCAATTTAGCTGTAAAATTTAAGCTGATATTTATCCAGTGATGTTCTATACTCGGGTTGCGAAACCTGTCTAAAACTTTACCGGCAAAATCTACAGCATCTTCTTCGGGTAAATTATAAGGAATGGCTTTTGCAATTTCGTTGCACATCAGATCATTTACAAAATTTGAAATAAGTTTATTATCCATAGCTTCTTTTACTGAAACTATGCCCGATAAAAATGCTACACCGCAGGTTAATGAATGGGTGCCGTTTAACAAACGCAATTTTAATTCTTTAAACAGATTTATATCCTGTGTAATTACAACACCTTTGTCTGCTTCGGCAAAAGATAATACCCCAGCAATTTTTTCATCGCCTTCAATTGCCCATAAACTATATACTTCACTCATCGTAATCAAGTCATCTTTATAACCTAATTGCTCCTCTAATATTTTTTTAGCAGCAGTATCAGGTTTGCCAGGCACAATCCTATCAACTAAAGAATTGCAGAAGTGATTGTACTTTTCTAACCATTCAATAAAATTTTCTTCCAAACCATTTAAATGTGCCAGTTCTAAAACAATGGCTTCTAATTTTTTTCCGTTATCACTTATTAATTCTGTTGGCACAATCACCATTCCGCACTGATCGCTGCCGTCAAACGCTTTATAACGTTCGTATAAAAAAGATAATAATTTTCCGGGATAAGAAATGGGCGGATGATGATGAATATCATCCTGCACTAATTCAATTCCCACTTCGGTGGTGTTTGAAATAATGATCTCCATTTCGGGGTTGTGTGCACATTTTAAAATTGTACTCCACTCTTCCTTTGCAGATAACACACGGCTGATGGCCGAACAAATAATATTTTCACTGATAGTTTTACCTTCTTCCAATCCACGAATACATAATGTGTAAAGGCCATCTTGTTTTTCAAAAGGCGCAGCATCGCCACCGCCGGTTGATTTTACCACTACAATTCTCCCGTTAAAAATTCCCTGCCGGTTAGCTTTGTCAATAAAATAATCGGGCAGGCCACGCAATAAAACGCCTGTACCAAACTGCAATACTTTTTCAGGCAATTCAAAAATTCCATCGGGTACATTTTGCACTTTACCTTCCGGTAAATTTTTTAGCGTGAATCTGGATAATGTCATTGGTTAAAGTTTGATTGCTGTTAATTGTTGGTTGCCGTATTAACTTTCCATTTTGCTGCCCACTTTGGATATTCTTCATTAATTAATTTTGCCGGCCATATACCATACCATGCATAGCCAACACGCCTTTCATTCTCCACTTCTGCTATGTTTTTTTTAGGTTTACTATCTCTTCCTGTAAAGAAGGGTTCATTGGTTTCAAGATCATAAAATCTTGCCCAAATTTCCGAATGTTCGTCTTTTACTAAAACTTTATCCCGGCCACTGGTTTCATTTGGTGCTTTTATTTCTACAAAATTATATCCGGTAATTTTCACTTTTTTAAACCACTCCACGGCTGCATTTACCGAAGCAATAATTTCTTTTGAAGGATTGGGCTGCTGCATTAAAAATTTTACTATGCCAACAGATTCGCTGCCGCTTAATGATGCCAGTTCAAACTTTCTCGCCATTTCGGGTTGCAATGTTTTGGCATTGTACTGGGCACACCAGGCAGTAAGTTTTCCTTTTTGTTTTAATTGAGTTTTTAAAATACAATCAATTCCTTTTTGCACAGCTGCCTTGCATTGGGGTATGTATGTTTTATCAATTACATCAAAATCGTTTTTACCTTCAGTTATATCCTGCAAAACGTTCAGCACATTTATCATGGCATTATCATTGTAAGTGATCTGGCTGCGGTAACTGCTGAAATCGGGATAAAACTGCGGCCAGCCACCATTGCTATATTGTGCTTTTAATAAATAATCTATGCCCTTTTCAGCTGCCTTTAAATATGCTGCATTGGGATGTGCTTTGTAAGATCTTACCAAATATTTAATTTCTTTGATGGTGGCTTCATTATCAATCGTAGCATCAATGCCTGCATCAAAGCCGTCTTTCAATTCTTTTAATTCGGCTGCTGTAAGTGTTTTTGTATAATCTACTTTTCTGTCGCCTTGAAAATGTTTAGGCCAGCCACCATTTTTACGCTGATACAAAAGCATGTTATCTGCTATTGGATCGGTAGTATCCTTTATAGTAATTTCTGCTGCAGTGGAAGATGCAGCAGCATTAATTTCTTCACCTTTAACAGGATTCCATTTATAATCGTACACCCAGGGTATATTAAATTCATTGATCCCAAAATCGGCAGGCAAATTATTTTTATACCATGTGTAATCACCGCCTTCTCTTTTACAATTATAATAATACACTCTTTTGGCCCATTGCAAAGTATTAGCAGTTGGTACTAAATAAATGTCGGCATCAGCCATATTTTTTGCAAAGCTGCAATTCAATAAATAAAACTGTGCATCACGATGATAGCGGCCTAGCTTAAACCCGTCATCACCAGTAAATTTACAATTTAACAACACAGTTTTTGATTTTTCATACTTACTGCCGTCATGCCAAATAGCAGCATTATTATTATGACAAATAAAAGTACAGTTTTCTGCCAATGCCCAACCACGTGGACAATAAAAATCCACACCGCCTTCCATTTCGCAATCTTTAAAATAAAACATACCATCTTCGGTATTCCACGGACTAACGGTATCGCCGCCATACGCACGGAAGATGCAATTCTTTACGATCAATCTTGTAGTATTAAAAGAGCGCAAGGCCATTTGATGACCGTTTGGTTTTATAATTTTTTTGCCGGTACTGTCCGCTGCACATTTAATTTCTTTATCTGCAGTATTATCTTTTCCATAACTGTTGATGAAAGAAAGATTTTCTAACCCAATATCGCTGCCTTTTAAATTTATTGCGGCTGTACCATAATCATCTTTATTATTGCAGCGCCACTCTTCTCTTGCCAATGAAATAGTTATACAAGTATTTTTGGGATCTTCTCCACGCAGTGTAATAAAATTTTTATCAATAAAAATTTTCTCTTTGTAAGTGCCTTTTTTTATGAGGATGATGCGTTGCCCCTTACTGTCATCGTTGGGCAAACTATTAATCGCTTCCTGTATGGTTTTAAAATTGCCGTTGCCATTTGCATCTACAACAATACCTGGCTGAGCAAACAAAAAATTTGGCAGCAAAAATAATAATGGTATGAGTATATTTTTCTTCATCATTTACTTCCCTTTAGGGGTTGGGGGTTTAGTAACCATTTTACCAAATCTTCTGCTGCTTTATAATTTTCATATTCCGCAGGCATTTTTCTTCCATCTATATATTCGTTATATAACCATGGGTCGCCAGCTATCAATACTTTTCCTTTTCCATAATTTGCGGTAGCAATAATTACATCGCCATCTTTAATTGCATTGGCAACAGCAGGCGATTTTATTTCCAATGCACTTACTTCTTTTAAAAACATTTTAGCCGGTGATATAAAAACAGCATTGCCAGCACCTGGCAACACCACTCCCTGTTCGTAAGTATCATTCTTCACCATGTTCAAACTTTTATCGGTAAACTTTACACCAAAAGCTCCTGCCAGTAAATTCAAATGTTGCAGATCGCAATTGTTACTGTCGTTGGCCAGTATTAATAATGTACCGCCTGCTTTTACCCAATTAATAACTACTTTAACATCATTTGCCGCAACATAGTTTGGATTGGGATTATCTTTTTTATGATCGGCATCTACAATAATATAAACTGCAGCCCCTTTTAAATTTGCAACCGTTGGGGCCGCATCTAAAGAAGAAAGTTTTGCTCCATTTCTTTCAAAAATATTTCCTAAAGTATAAAAACCGGGATGGCTTCTTTCTTCCCAAATGTAATGCCAGTACACATTGGCGCCGGTTGCATCTTTTCTTTTTTCACTGTTGAAATAACGATCTAACAAAACAGTTTTATTTTTTCCAACTGATTGTGTTTTTAATATTTCCATTTCGTTACTTGCAAGCAAAAATGCACCCATACCTTTGGGGTCATTCATAATTACAGGTTCGCTCATGTAATATTCAAAACTGCCATCACGGTAAGGCTTGCCCCCAAGTCCGCTCACTTTTACAGTGCCGTGCAAATTAGTTTGCCCGTTCTCCTCCTTTATAAATTGTTTTAAAATACCGTCGTACGCTTTTTTTGCTATGGTAATTTTTGATGCCGGCAAATATCCTTTGCGTACAGCTTTTGCAACAGCATACGTAAACTGGCAACTGGCACTGGCTTCAAAATAATTTTTTTCCTTCCCGGGGCCGTTATAATTAATTACATCGTACCATAACCCTGTTGTTTTATCCTGTTCCTTTTCTATTGCATTTACCAAACGATTTAAAATATCAATCAGCATTTTTCTTTTAGGATGTGTGGGAGGAAAATAATCTAACGCATCTACCAAAGCATCGCTGTACCAGCCCATGGCCCTTGCCCAAAATAATGGCGAAGTGCCGGTTGTTTTATTGGCCCATTGCTGTTGTTTGCTTTCGTCCCACGCATGATACAGCAATCCTGTTTTTGCATCCCTTGCATGTTTTTCCATCCATATAAACTGGTTGGCAATATCATTAAACGCACTGTCTTCATGAAACAGCATGGCATACTCTGCATAAAAGGGCGCTCCCATGTACAAACCGTCCAGCCACATTTGATTGGTGTAAATTTTCTTATGCCAAAAGCCACCTTCGTTTGTGCGTGGGTGTGTGGCCAACTGGCTGCGTAACAAATCTGCGGCTTTTTTATATTTTTCTTTTCCCGTAACACGGTATAATAATAATACCAGCTTGCCATTATTTACATGATCAATATTATATTCTTCTTTTTCGTAGCCTTTTATGCTGCCATCATCTTTTACAAAATAGTCCATCTTTTTTTGAATGTCGGTAAAGTACTTTACATTACCCGTATTCATCCACAGCCCTTCAAAGCCTTTTAAAATTACTCCCATATCGTAACTCCATTTGCTGGTGCCGCCAATAGGTATTGTATCTTTCCAAATACTCATTACCGTGGTGGCAAGTTTTTCGCCGGGTGTTTGTGAAAACGCATTTGCAGTAACAGCAATTAATACAATCAGCATTATTTTTTTCATATTATAATTCCCTTGGGGAAATTTTATTTTTTTGTTACGAACATTTTTTATTTAATGGTCTTCATTGGTCTGGCCTAAGGCGAGACACTCTTCAGCTTTATTTCTTTATTGAGCATTAATTGTGTTTTGCAAAGGCACCTGTCGTTCCTACGGAACGTTAATGAAATTCTTTTCTGTTTTCTACCCACGTTAAAATCCTACGGAGCTGTTTAAAATACAACGTCCTTCAGTTTTCATTACCGGGTGAGCCACTCTTACGGAATAACTCACCCAATCTTTTAGTTGGGCTAAAGCCCGTAAAACGATTTCTTTTCCCCGGCATAAATAATGCCGGGCCTATTCAAATACATTTACAATTATTACAATTACTTGCTTTTTCCTCTATTTTTTTTCTTTTTTGTGTCCACTGCAGGCTGAGAAACTTCCCAACTAATCTGTGCATCAGTAACACCAAATCCTGCCCTTAATTTTTGTTTTGCTTTTGTAACATCGGTATTTAAAATACTCACCGCTTTTGTTCTTTCACCCTGTACCATTGCTAATACTTCGGCACTGTCTTTATACTTTAAATTATTGATGGAAATGTTATCACTGTTTAAAATGTACGTAACAGGATTGGTATTTTTGCTCAGCATCGTTATATTATTCAATGTAATGTTACTGGCCTCCTGAATGTCTATTCCTTCATCGGCCTGCAGTACTGCATTTTCTATAAGGATATTTTTCACATGCATTTCCGGAATACCTCTTACAAAAATTCCCTTAGCTGCTCCGTTGCAGGTAATATTTCTAAAATAAAAATTTTGAAATTGAGGTGTGGTTTCATCAACCGGTTTTGTTTCCACAACCGGTGGCTCTCTTTTTTCTCCGGCTAAAACCACCGGATCTTTTGCCATATAATACATATCAAACAAAATTGCTTCTGCAGCAATATCTTTCATGTTGATATTGTTTACATAAATATTTTCCACCATCCCGCCACGGCCTCTTGTTGTTTTAAAACGTAAACCAATATCTGTTCCTATAAAAGTACAATTGCTTACAAACATATTATTTACGCCGCCGCTCATTTCGCTGCCCACTACAAAACCGCCGTGTGCATGATATACCACACAATTTTTTACAATAACATCTTTTGTAGGTAAACCTTTTTTTCTTCCTTCTGCATCTCTGCCACTTTTAATACAAATGCCATCATCGCCTGTATCAAAATGGCAATCTTCTACCAATGCATTTTTGCAACTCTCTAAATCAAGGGCATCAGTATTGGCCCCAAACCAGGGGTTTTTTACAGTAAGATTTTTTATAGTGATGTGTTCGCTGGCATTGATATGTGTTGTCCATGCCGGAGAGTTTTCAAATGTTACACCTTCGATCAAAATATTTTTGCAGTTAAATATCCGTATCATGTTTGGGCGCAGATAATCTTTTACGTCTTCAAAATCCTGTAATGTTTTTCCGCCGGCAAGTTTTCCAATATTATTTGTCAATGAACCTTTCAACGCTTTTCCGGATGAGTACCATGTTTTTTTACTTTCGTTCAACACACCGCCATACATTTTCTGGTGATTCTTCCATTGGCTTTCTGTTAATTTATCTTTACTTATGGGGCGCCAGTAAAAACCGTTGCCATTAATAATTCCTTCGCCGGTTATAGCAATGTTTTCTAAATTCTCTGCAGTAAAAGGTGATTGACATCTTGCAGCATCAACACCTTCAAATGTAGAAGCCACCAATGGATACTGATTAAAATCGGAAGTGTAAATTATTAAAGCGCCTTTATCTAAATGCAAATTGATATTACTTTTCATAATGATTGGGCCCGTTACAAAACTTCCCCTGGGTACAACAATAGTTCCGCCACCATTCTTTGCGCAGGCTTCAATTGTTTTATTAATTGCGGCAGAATTTAAAGTCAGGCCATCTGCAACAGCGCCATAATTTAAAATATTAAACGTATCTCTTTTAAAATGCGGCTTATAAATTTTAGGTAATTCAAAAGCAAATTTTTCTTTAAAATCGGATGGTGCTAAATATTTTGCTAATGGTAAATTTTGTGCTGCAATACTTTGGCATACCAATGATGCCATTGAAGCTGCACCGTATTCGCTAAAATGTGTATTGTCTTCTTCTTTGCCTTTGTAGTTTTTAAAATGGTTGGGAGGAATATTTAAAAATAAACGCCTGCTGTTTTCCTCACCTTCTTTTACAATTAATGCTTCGCTGCTTTTATGCAGATCAATTAAAGGCACTTTCATTTGTGCAGCCACTTCTTTTACCACGCCGGGATAATCGCCATGCTGATCAACAAATTTTCCCTGCTCATCAAACTTGCGGCGCATTACGGGTGTTATTAAAACAGGGTTTGCGCCTTTGCTGCGTACATCATTTACAAAACGAATTAAATTTTGTTTGTACAATGTATGTGCCGGTGCAGAGCGGTTACTATCATCAACTTTTTGATCGTTATGGCCAAACTGTATCATTACATAATCGCCGGATTGTAAACGGCTCATCACCGTATCCCAGCGATGTTCTGTAATAAAACTTTTTGTACTGCGGCCATTTACCGCATGATTTTGAATTGCTACTTCATTAGTAAAATAATTTGGAAATAATTGTCCCCAGCCTCTTTCCGGATTATCATCTAAAGGTTTGTTGGCCATTGTAGAATCTCCAATTAAAAATATCGTAGGTTTTTTATCGGGTAACATAAATGCAAAGCCGGTAAAAATTACTAATAGTATCACAAGCCTCACCCCAACCCCTCTCCCAAGGAGAGGGAACTGGAAGGGAGCTTTTTTATTTTTGTTATTTTTCATAATTATAGCGTCAATCTTTTTGTGTATTATATAAAATTCTATAATGCTGAATAAATAGATTTAGTTGAAGAGTGTCTCGCCTTAGGCCAGACCAATGAAGATGATTAAAGCGTTGCTGCCCGGTTCAAAAAAAAATTATCGGAGATTATTTATGTTTACCACATCCATATCGGTATAAATAAAATTTTCTCCGGCCATTCCCCAGATAAAACCATAATTACTTGTGCCGCATCCGCTGTGAATACTCCACGGTGGCGAAATAATGGCTTCGTCATTACTTACCACCAAATGCTTTGTTTCAGTTGGCTGCCCCATTAAATGAATTATTTTTTGATTAACAGGAATATCAAAATAAAAATACGCTTCCATTCTCCTGTCATGCACATGTGTTGGCATGGTATTCCAAACACTACCTTCTTTTAAAATGGTAAGCCCCATTACCAACTGGCAACTTTTAATACCCTCTGCATGAATGTATTTG